>JBGTIS010000083.1:0-45270 GCA_041745535.1 Cyclobacteriaceae bacterium
ATCAATCGTATTGAAAGGCGCCAACAGTATGTCTAAGTAAGTGGTAAAAATCAGGTCATCCGATAGTACCCCATACCCTTTGTCGGGTTTGATAGCCAGATTCTTTATCCATGTCATAGACCCTCCTGTAAAAAAGCCTCTTACCCGCATATTGCCGTATAAGTAAATGTTTTCTGCCATAGGCATTTCATTCTGGTCTACCAGCACCACTTCCTGGTCTGCCAGAATACGATCCAGATCAATAGAAGTATTATAGGCGAATCCGCCCAAGCGGGCTCCTATTATTTTTCGTACCTTAGAAGGTATAACCGTATGTTCTGGAACTTTGGCGGCCCAACGGTTTCCTTTTTCATAATTTTTGGAATATAAAATGATACGGGTTTCTGTTTCGTCTTCAAAATCTTTGATATGATAGGTGCCGCCAACTTCATAAAAACCAAAGCTAATGGGCCGGTTATCCAGTTCCTTGTTTTTTAAAGCTACATCTCGCACAAAATCAAATGATTTGGAATAAGCCTGTCGGACAACAGCATGGAAATCAAGTTTGTCTTTATGGTAATAATTCACACCTGCACCAAAACCTATATTTACATTGGTAGCAAATAACTCGGCATATAAGGGCTCAAGGCGAAAGAAAAGCTTATTGATGGCATATGGATCATCGTACAATTCCTCGTAGGTAATTGCCTGGCTTGTGCTCGTTTGTGCCACTATTTCATGAAAAGGAAAAAAAATGACGGTCAAAAAAAGTAGATAAAATTTCTTCACGGATGAAATTAAATGAATGATACATTATTTCAATCCATAAAAATATAGGCTATTGTCCAAGAAAACTTTTGGCTTGTTTCTATTTTATTGCACAGGTATTAAATCAGGTTAAAAACAACCAGATTGCAGGATTTCGGAAACTGTTTTATACTGTTTGAATACTTGCCGCGATAACTTTTAAAGACCTATAATTCGCTTCTTTGAATTTCTCAACCAATTCAGCGGTAATGGCTGTAGATACAAACAGCGCCTCGTACTGAGAAGGTGCCAGATAAATACCCTGGCTCAGCATTTCTCTAAAATACTGGCCGAACTGTTGGGTATTGGATTGCAAGGCCGAACGAAAATTATAAACGGGTTGCTCCGTAAAAAACAGCGTAAACATAGACCCGATTTGATTAATTGTGAAATTCAAACCCAGGGCTGTCATATTTTCTCTGATGCTTTTTACTAACTGACCCGTAATGTTTTCCAGGTAATCGTAAGTCTGCGGATTTTGATGCAGATATTGTAACATGGCAAAGCCGGCGGCCATCGCGATTGGGTTGCCCGAAAGGGTGCCTGCCTGATAAACCGGTCCGGATGGCGAAACAAAATCCATAATTTCTTTTTTACCTCCATACGCCCCCACCGGCAGGCCGCCACCGATAATTTTTCCTAAGGTGGTAATATCGGGTTTGATATTAAACAGTTCCTGTGCCCCACCCTGCGCCAATCTGAAACCTGACATTACTTCATCAAAAATCAATAGGATATTTTCTTTGTTACAGATGGTTCTCAATCCGAGTAAAAACGCGCTATCTGGTACAATACATCCCATATTTCCAGCCACTGGTTCAATAATAATGGCGGCAATCTCATTCTTGTTTTCTTCTACAAGTTTTTGTACAGAACTGAGGTTATTGTAGTCGGCCAGTAAGGTATCGTGTGCGGTACCAGGGGTTACGCCGGGGCTATCAGGCACCCCCATGGTGATGGCTCCACTGCCGGCGGCAATCAGGAAAGAATCGGCATGACCATGATAGCATCCTTCAAATTTGATGATCTTATGTTTGCCGGTAAATCCACGCGCCAGCCTGATGGCCGACATGGTGGCTTCAGTGCCGGAATTTACCATTCTCACTTTTTCTACTGAGGGAACCATTTCTACAATTAATTCGGCTATTTCAACTTCTTTCGCTGTGGGTGCGCCAAAGGATAGTGAGCCTGAAATAGATTTTTTTACCGCTTCTTCAATAAGTGTATGCGCGTGTCCTAAAATCATAGGCCCCCAGGAATTAATCAGTTCAATATACTGGTTGCCATCTTCGTCGAACACATACGGCCCTTTGGCTGACTTAATAAAAAGTGGGTCACCGCCTACAGCTTTAAAAGCCCTGACCGGGGAATTCACCCCGCCTGGAATATATTTTTGTGCTTCGGTAAATAATTTTTTACTCTTTACGGTTTGCATGTATTTATTATTTTTCCACAAAAATGGATCGTTTCGTTAATGAACCGTTTTAACAGGTTGGTTAACAATGCTAAGTTCCGAATCTTTAAAAGTAATAATAGGTACTACCTGATTATCATTCGCGTTATAATAATTATAACCCATATGGAACCGACTGGGGAAGGTTTCGTCTTCCTCAAAAAACTTCTGGAAGTAAATGCCATATTTAAAAAGTGTTTTCCCAAGAAAATACATGGCATCATACCCTTCATAACAAAATTCGGAAGGCAGGGTATTGAACCTCCTGGTATAATTAGTCCGAAATTCAGTAATCGCGTCCTGATGATACCGAAACCGGGGTGCCATAAGCATTACCCCAATATTTTCAAGTTGTTCCGTAGTAATTGTGGCAATTTGAAACCAGTTTTCATGACCAAATACTGGAATCTGGTGCCCGGTTTTTAATATCCCACCTAATGTATTCGATACAATTAATTCATTATCGGATGCCACATAAATGTGACCAATGGTTCCCAAACTGTCAAGTTCATGAATCATATTCTGTATACTGGCAGATTCTTCTGGTAGGAATTTTTGCATAACAGACTCGCCGGTCAGAAACTCTTTGTCATACGTGTTTTTGTAGCTTACTGCTTCTAACGAATCCTGTATCCCTGGTCCGTAAATGATTACGGGCATACTTCTCGCCAAAGAATCCAGGGCGAATGCCGCGGCCTTACGCGCCTGGGTTTCCACACTGGGGCGTATCAGAAAGGAAAACGGATTATCGCCTATTACCTGAGGATTGCTCGATACCGGGTTAAACATATTAATCCTGTTTTCAAGTGAAAAAGCAGAAACCATAGGGCTTGTATTGGCCAGCAGTGGACCAATAATTACATCCATAGTTTTCAGTTCCGGGCTGGTTAGTAGTTTCGCGGTGGTTACACTATCGCGTTGGGTGTCGTAAGCATACACTTCAATATTGATATTTTCCTTTTTCAGGTCCTCGGCAGCCAACCTGATCCCGTTGTATAAATCCAGCACCAACTGATTGCTCTGTTGCCGGGTACCGGCAGAAAGGTGGTTATAAGTAAAAGGAAAAAACACGCCAACCCGATAAACCTCTTTTTTGATGGAGGATTCCTGGGTTACTGTAACAAATTTCTCAGTATCCAGTTCAAATGCCTGTACCAGCGAATCCAGTAGCTGGTGCTTTTGCTCTTTGTAGGGCTTGAGTATAATCGCATTGGCCAAAGCCTCGCCAATATCTTTATCTTCAGGATAATTTTGATAGAGAACTTCCAGATTTTCCTGGGATTTCGCTTTCCGCAAATAGTATTTTTTCATGGCGGCAGCATTCTCCTGTAGCGATTTGGTGTTGCCCTGGTTCTTTTTTATCTCCTTTAAAGCTCCCATACCTTGCACGTAGTAGCCTTGTTCAAAGTATGTTTTAGCCAGCCAGAAGTAAACATCATTGATTTTACTCCATTTGGGATATTTCTGAATAATCTGAAGAAACATGTTTTTCGCCACCGCATACTGGTCCAGATAATGGGCGCTTAACCCAAAATGAAAAGACGCGTATTCCAGATAAGGATTGTCTTCCTGAAATTGGTTTAAGGACTTCATCGCTTCCATGGCCAAGGAATACTTCCCTTCGTCGAACAGCACTTTGGCGGATTTGTACTGAATTTGAAGGCTACTTTCCTTCGGGGTTTTATTTCTCTGGGCTACCAGATAATTTCCACTGGTTACAAGTAAAAAAATAATACTTAAATAAATTTTAATATTCTTCATTGAATTATGATTAATCAGGCTTCTTATTCCCACTCGATAGTGGCGGGCGGTTTTGAGCTAATATCGTATACCACCCTGTTTACCCCTTTTACTGTGTTAATTATATTATTAGAAACATCACTTAAAAAATCATAAGGTAAATGACACCAATCGGCGGTCATACCATCCACACTGGTAACGGCACGCAAACTTACCACATTTTCATAGGTACGCTCATCGCCCATCACGCCCACGGAACGAACCGGTAACAAAATGGCACCAGCCTGCCATACCTGATCGTATAACCCTTCTTTTTTTAAATTACTTACAAATATATGATCAACTTCCTGCAAAATACGCACCTTTTCAGGTGTAATATCGCCCAGAATACGAATAGCCAGTCCGGGACCAGGAAAAGGATGTCGACCCAAAATACTTGTACTGATTCCCAAAGTTTTACCAACCAAACGAACTTCATCTTTGAAAAGTGTATTAAGCGGTTCCACTACCTTCAGATGCATTTTTTCTGGTAATCCCCCTACATTATGATGCGATTTAATGGTGGCAGACGGGCCTTTCACCGAAACCGATTCAATCACATCCGGATAAATAGTGCCCTGGCCCAACCATTTTACGCCTGTGATTCGCTGGGCTTCAACATCAAACACTTCAATAAAAACCCGACCAATTGCTTTTCTTTTTTCCTCTGGATCGTGCAAACCCGCAAGGGCCGCATAGAACTGTGCTTTGGCATCCACGCCTTTTACATTGAGACCCATGTTTTTATAAGAGGCCAGCACATCTTCAAATTCATGCTTCCGCAACAGGCCATTATCCACAAAAATACAATGCAGGTTTTTGCCGATAGCCTTATGAATGAGCATAGCCGCTACTGAAGAATCCACACCACCCGACAGGCCCAGGACTACCTGATCGTTGCCCAGTTTTTCCTTTAATTCGTTAACGGTAGTTTCTACAAAGGTATCGGGCGTCCAGTCTTGTGAGCATTCGCAAATATGCACCACAAAGTTTCTCAACACTGTTTTTCCTTCCAGAGAATGGGTTACCTCCGGATGAAACTGAATACCGTAAGTTTCTTCATTTTTGATTTTAAATGCCGCTACCGAAACCGAAGGTGTTTTGGCAATTACTTCAAAATTATCCGGAACTTTTGCAATGGTATCGCCATGCGACATCCAAACCTGCGATTCCAGCGTCAGCTCTTTCAGCAAGTCGTTGTGCTGATCTATCTGATTGAGGCGGGCTCTGCCATATTCTCTGATTTTTGATGGGACTACATGTCCTCCTAATTCCTCTGCCATCAGTTGAGCGCCATAACAAATGCCCAGCACCGGTACTTTGCCCAAAAATTCTGATAATGGAATCCGGGGGGCTTCTTTATCTTTTACAGAGCAAGGACTGCCCGATAAAATAACACCTTTCACGGTTTGCCCGTTTTCGGATACATCTCCATTCAAAAAATGATTAAAAGGATGGATTTCACAATACACATTTAATTCTCTGACACGCCTGGCGATTAACTGTGTGTACTGTGAGCCGAAATCAATAATAATAATTTTTTCTGTCATAGGAATAGCTTAAGGCATCCTCTGTTATTAATAACTCATATAAACTTGAATCTTCCCGCTCAAAAGTAAATATTTTTAATTGATTTATTAAAACCAGGGGCTACGGTTTCAACATCAGGGAGCAGTGAGATTTTTATCATCCGCATTTTGAATACCCGAAACACCTCCCGACACAATAAACTTCATTACATCAGCCCCGGAAGCATTCAGGGGAGTAACATATTTGGCGGGAACGATAAAGATATTACCTGAAAAATTATAGGAATGTGGCATATAAACCGCCACCTGTCCTGGGAGTCCTAAATGAGTAAGATCTTCCTGGGTAATAAAGCCTGGTTTCTGAATAGAAAATTCCGGATTAAATGTAACAAGAACCGGCTGGTTAAATTTTTTTTTATCGCCTACAAACGCATCAATAAGGTCTTTGATAGAAGTATAAATGATATTGACCAGCGGAAGGCGGATTAAAAGGCTTTCCATAAAATTAAACAAGGGGCCAGCCAGTAAGGTGGAGGCCAGATAGCCTACCAGCGTTATAATAGCCAGAATGGTGAGCAGCCCCAGGCCTGGTATTTTATAGGGAATGAGTCCATCCAGCCAATTGATGGTTTCAAAGATAATAAAAATGGTAAGGGCAATGGGTACAATAAAAAGCAATCCCCTTAAAAAATACTTCAGCAGAATGTTAATTTGATTTTTTTTCATTATGAATATAATAAAAAAGGCTTTGCTCAAACAGCAAAGCCTATAAATATTGATTTGAGACAATTATAGAACGATCCCAATAAATGACTTGAAAGCAATCCCCATCAGGCCGGTAATCAGCATGGTGATGCCCAAACCTTTCAGGCCGTTTGGCACGTTTGAATATTTTAATTTTTCTCTGATAGCCGCCAGGGCAATAATAGCCAGTGCCCAACCAATACCAGAGCCAAGTCCGTATACAGTTGCGCCTGCCAGATTCAAATCTTTCTGCACCATAAACAATGATCCACCCAGAATAGAGCAGTTAACGGCGATAAGCGGTAAGAAAATACCCAAAGAACCGTACAGTGCCGGCGAAAATTTCTCAATCACCATTTCCACCAACTGCACCATAGCCGCGATTATGGCAATAAACATAATGAATGACAAAAAGCTGAGATCGATGGAAGCAAAATTTTCACCCATCCAGGTTAAAGCCCCTTCTTTCAGCACATATTCGTTCAGCAGCCAGTTGATGGGTACGGTAACCGTAAGCACGAAAACCACAGCCGCCCCTAGTCCCATGGCAGTGGATACTTTCTTGGAAACGGCCAGATAGGAGCACATTCCCAGAAAGTAAGCAAATATCATATTTTCGATAAAAATGGCTTTAATGCCAATGTTCACAAGATCCATAGTATGTATTGATTAATGTTCTACGTAACCGGTTTTAGTTCTTTGAACCCAGATCAGAATACCCATGATCATGAAAGCTCCAATAGAGTCGACCATGAGTCCGTTGGTAGGGAAATTCTGTAGGCCTATGGCTTCAAAAACTTTGATATCGAAGATGGAACCGGATCCTAATAATTCTCTGAAGAAAGCCACCGTAAGAATGATCCAGGCATATCCAAAACCACTACCTAATCCATCAAGGATAGAATCCCAGGGTTTGTTACCCATGGCGAAAGCTTCTAACCGGCCCATTACAATACAGTTGGTAATAATTAACCCGACGAAAGCTCCCAAAACCTTATACATATCATAATAATAAGCTTTTAGTACTTCACTCACCAGGGTTACCAGTGTGGCTACAATAGCCAGCTGTACAATAATTCGAACCCGGCTGGGCACCAGGTTTCTAATTAACGAAATGGTAAGGTTAGAAAAAACCACCACAAAAATCACCGCGATGGACATAACCAAGGTTGGTTCCAATTTTATTGTAATTGCCAACGCCGAGCAGATTCCCAATACCTGAATGGTAATGGGATTATCATCTACCAAGGGGTCGGTTACAAATTTTTTCCTTCTTTTGGAGAGAATTGGTTCCGAAGGTTGTTTTTTAACCTTCGGTTGCTCCAAAGTTTCAGCATTACTCATATTTTCTTCTATTTAATTATACTTATTACAAACAGAATGACTGTATTGCTTTATTTTAAAAAAGATACACTATTACCTGCTTTCGCTTTTTTAATAAATTCCTGATAATCACCCAGATAATTCTTTAACATATTATTAACCCCGGTACCCGTCATAGAGGCTCCTGACATACCGTCCACCTGGTGGTCGCTAAGACCTTCTTTGCCTTCACCTTTTACCATGGTAATAGATACCAGGTTGCCCTGATCGTCGTATATTTTTTTGCCGGTATAGCGTTGTTGTACTTCCGGGGTAGCGATTCGAGCTCCCAATCCCGGAGTTTCCGCCTTATGGTCAAATGCCACACCTTTTATGGTATTAAAATCACTCGCTAACGCGATGTAGCCCCATATTTTATCCCACAGGCCATTACCATATACTGGAAATATATAAGATTCAACCTTATTAGGATCATCTTGACTGATGAATTCATAAACCGGATAAAACCTTTCCTCCGGCGCTATTTTATATTCTTTGGCTACATCTACGCCTGCGGCTGTCAGTGGTTCGCCTTTTCGATTGGTGGTTACTTCCTGTCCGTTAATGTCAACCACCATCGATTTAATTCTTTGGTCGTAAATGGTCAGTACGTCATCTCCTTCTTTCAAATCCATAACCGCTCCCAAAATCTGCCTTTTGGTATCCAGTTCGATCTGCTTTTGCTGTGCCGGTTTCAGGCCTACTGACGCGAATGACAGCAAACCTCCCAAAATAATGGTGAGAACCGCGGAAAAAACAATGATGTATGTATTAGACTGTCGCACGTTGTAATCTTCTTTTTTTGTTTGCCTTAACTATGAAATAATCTATAAGTGGAGCGAATACGTTCATAAACAGTATTGCCAACATAATACCTTCCGGGTAAGCCGGATTAAACACCCGGATGAGTACCGTCAGTACGCCGATAAAAAAACCATAATACCATTTTCCGGTTTCAGTTTGAGAAGCCGTAACCGGATCGGTAGCCATAAATACAGCACCAAACGCCAAACCGCCCATTACCCAATGATAATACGCTGGCATTTCCATAAAAGGATTGGCACCTGCCAGATTAAAAATATAACCCATAGCCAGGGAACCGCCAAATACGCTTACAATAATTTTCCAGCTACCCACCCCTGTAAGGATCAGGATAGCCGCGCCAATAAGCGCCATTAAGGTAGACGTTTCTCCAATAGAGCCGGGGATTAATCCCATAAACATATTATTGAAAGTAAACATACCATGGTTAGCAGAATTCAGAATATCCACCACAGGTTGCGTGGCGCCACCCACAGTGGTTTCAGCAGCCAAGGCCAATGCCGTAGCACCGGAATATCCTTCCGCCAAAGGTTTTTCACCCAAATACGTCCACACATCACCTGAGATTTCAGTAGGATACGCGAAATACAAAAATGCCCTTGCGGTTAATGCCACGTTGAGTACATTCATGCCCGTACCACCAAATACTTCTTTGGCGATTATTACCGCGAATACTGTAGCGAGTGCTACCTGCCAGAGTGGAATTGTGGCTGGCATCACCAAAGGAATCAGCATCCCGGTAACCAGAAATCCTTCGTTAAGCGGATGTTTCCTGATCACAGCAAAAATTCCTTCAACCAAACCACCCGCCACATATGATACCAGCACAATCGGTAATACCAATTTAGCTCCCAGCAGGATCTGATCCATTAATGTAGCGTCCTGACCGGTTTGCAGAAAATGCTGATAACCGGTATTCCAGATCCCAAAAAGTAAACAGGGGGTCATGGCGATCACCACTGTCATCATCATTCTTTTCAGGTCAACGGCATCTTTAATGTGCGTACCTGGTCCGATTGTGGTATGGTTCGGAGAAAACATAAATGTTTCACCTGCTTCGAAGAGGTAATAAAGCTTTTCAAACTTCCCTCCTTTTTCAAAAAGAGTTTTTTGTTTATCCAGTAAGTTTCTTAATGCATTCATATTATATAATCAACTAGCTGTAACGTAACAGATTAATTCCTTCTCTTAAAATAGCCTGGATATCATGTTTGGAAACATCTACAAATTCACATAAAGCAAGATCTTCTTCCACCACTTCATAAATCCCTAATGCTTCCATATCGTCAAAATCTTCTGCCAGTATGGCTTTAATCAGGTAAGTAGGCAAAATATCCATCGGCAATACATTTTCGAACACGCCGGTTTGCACAAAAGCACGCTCTTCGCCCCGGGTATTCGTGTCTAATACATATTCTTTCTTTTTCGAGTTCAAAAAAGAAAATAATCCGAAGGCACGGTGATAACTTAACCGTGTGGCAGATGGTTTGAGCCATCCTAAAAGTTCATAATAATCGCCTTCAGGAATTACAGTAACCTGATTATGATAAAAGCTGATGTGCCCGTCATGAGCGATTTTTACACCGGTAAGCACATTGCCTGAAATTACCCTGTAGTTCTGACTTTTTACATTATTTTCCAGAAACTTATTCACACAGGCACCATTGTAGGTCTTATAATATTGGGGATTTTTCAATTCCGAACCCGTAAAGGCAATCAGTTTGGACGTGTCATATTTGCCAGTCAGGAAAAGTTTCCCAATTTGTGCCAGTCCGTAAGGATTCAATGTCCACACAATGTCGCCTTTGCTCACAGGATCGATATGATGGATTTGTACCCCGACATTGCCTGCCGGATGCGGACCGGAAAATTTGTTGATGGTAACATCTTTTAACTGGGAGAAAATGGGCGAAACTTCCGCGTCGGCATTCATGTTGAGGTGAATACTGCCCTCAGAGAATTTTTTAAGCACTTCCAGACCGGCCTCCACATACTGTTTCTGGTCTTTCAGCAGAAAATCGTAATCAGGAGCCAAAGGGTGGGTATCGAAGGTAGAGATGAAAATAGATTTCGGCAAATCCTCCGGATCGGCTACAATGCCGTAGGGGCGTTGTACAATATTCGGCCAAACACCGCTTTTCAGCATTAATTCTTTGGCCTGATCACGGTTGATGGTTTTGATATCAGAAATAGAGTTGGTATCAAATACCTCATACTCTATATTTTTATCTGCCAGGATTTTTATTTCCAGCAGCTTTCTTTTTTCACCCCGTTTAATTTCTACTACTTCGCCGCTTACAGGAGCCGCATACATGACGGCGGGTTTTTTCTTATCAAAAAATAAAGGGGTGCCGGCTTTTACCGTATCGCCTTCTTTCACTACTACTTTGGGCCGTTCGATGCCTGGAAAATCGGCGGGCTTTAACGCGAAAGTTTCGGGTCGGGATATGTCAATTATTTTTTTCTCGGCCTTTCCAGCAAGGTTAATATCGAATCCTTTTTTAAATTTTATGTTTGCTGACATAATTTAAATTCTGGCAAATGAGTTATTTAAAAACGGTGCAAAAATAATCAAATTCATGGAATTACCTCACCAAAGTGAAAATGGTTTTACATTTTCCAAAAAAACCTTAAAAAGTAATGCGTTGGCCGGTAAGAAGCCTGTTTTTTTAATCTTATTTACACTTTAATTAAGAAGTTATTATTGTGGTATCCAATTCTTTAATAGCTTCTTCTACCTCCCGCATTAGCCACATGGGCGTTGACGTTGCCCCGCAAATTCCAACAGAAGTTTTTCCTTCAAACCAGCTCACATCTAATTCCTTTGCGTTAACAATAAAATAGCTCTCCTGGTTCGTGGCTTTACATACATTATATAAAGCTTTTCCATTGGAACTTTTTTTGCTGCTCACAAAGATAATTACGTCGTGCTCTTCAGCGAATTTTCGCAGCTGCGGTTCACGGTTCGACACCTGCCGGCAAATGCTATCGTTGGCATCAAATTCAGTAAGCCGCGAATTCTGGCTGGCAGCCTCCAAACGTTTGGCTATTTCCTCTCTGATGTGGTAAAACCCTTTCGTGCTTTTGGTGGTTTGGCTGAATAGGGTTACCGGACGGGTAAAATCTATTTTATTAAGATCTTCTTCATTGGATACAATGATAGCATCGCCGCCAGTTTGGCCGGCCAGCCCTACCACTTCCGCATGCCCTTCCTGACCATAAATTACCATCTGCCCCCTTTTGGGTTGTATTTGCTGGTATGAATTTTTTATCCGGTTTTGTAGTTTTAACACTACCGGACAGGAAGCATCAATCAGTTCAATGTTATTTTTGAGGGCAAGTTCATAAGTTTCAGGAGGCTCACCGTGTGCCCTGATCAGCACTTTGCAATCGCGAAGCGCTTTTAGCTGTTCGTGATTAATAATTCTAAGGCCTCTGTTATAAAGCCTTTCTACTTCCATGTCGTTATGTACAATGTCGCCCAGGCAATACAACAATTCACCACTGTTTTCAATTTCATCTTCAGCCATCTGGATGGCAAATTCCACCCCAAAACAATAGCCTGAATTACTGTCAATTGAAACTTTCATATTTTATATAATTATAATAAAACTTTCTAACTTAAATTAATCGTTCGTTTATTTTTCGGTAATTAATTCCTTAGCCAAATTTACTACCTGATTGATTTGTTCTTCAAAACTCAGGTGAGTGGTATCCACTACAATGGCATCGGCCGCTTTTACCAACGGATTTTCTTCCCGGGTGGTATCCATTTCATCCCGATTCGTCAGGTTGACCATCACTTCCTGTAAAGAAACCTGTTGTCCTTTTAATCGCATCTCGGCCATCCTGCGTTTTGCGCGTGTTTCCATATCGGCGGTCATAAAAATTTTAAGTTCAGCATCAGGAAAAACATTTGTACCAATATCTCTTCCATCCATTACTACTTTTTTATTTTTTCCCATTCGCCGCTGTTCATCAACCATGGCCCTGCGCACCAGTGGCAAAGCACTAACCTGACTTACCTTTGAAGAAACAGCCATTTCCCTGATTTCCTTTTCCACATTTTTATTATTGAGAAAAGTAGAGGTTTCTCCCAAAGCATCGGTACGGAAGTCTATATGAATTCTTGAAATCGCGTCCTGTACCTGTGACAGATTGCGCAAGTCGATGTGATTTTGGGTAAAAAACAAGGTTGCGGCCCGGTACATAGCCCCGGAATCAATGTATGTGTAGTGCAACAAGGAGGCCACAGCCCTTGCGGTTGTACTTTTTCCGCAACCAGAAAATCCGTCAATTGCAACTACAATATCCTTCATAATAAGGGTAGATCAGGATGGTGAATCCTGTCTGTAATTTAGCAGTCTTTTACCGGGCAGGGTATCGCCTTCCCCTTTGGCATCTTGCCCAGCCTTTTGCTGGAAGCACAGCTGCCAAGGAACAATGAAAAAATAATACTGGCTGAAATAATAAATATGGTAACTGTCCTGAACTGCAACGAATTAAAATTTTGTTGTAAATGTAACAAAGAATAAAAATAATAGTAAATATCTGATCAGTTTTTCTTTGATTAATGTATAAAACTGATAACTACCGCTCCTGAAATAAGTTACCAAAAAATATTCCAATCTTTCTGGATAAATACTTGAACAGGATGCAACAAATTGGAAAAAAAAACGTGATAAATAATATATATCTACCAGTTTTTTTTTAAATCTGTGAAGATATTCTAAAAAAACAGAAAAAGTTTTTGATTGAGTAGTTTTAGGTTGTTGTATTAGTAGTGAAAGGTGAACTGTCCGGTTCACCTTTTTTTTTGCCCGTTTTTTTACTTCATATTTGCTAAAAATTTAACTTATGATACTTCTTTCAGTAGAATTGGCCAGCAAAAGTTTTCAGAGCAGCAGTGGCGCCGAAACCTTTCTTTTTCAAAATATTTCATTTGGCATAGACCAGGGACAGAAGGTAGCCCTGGTGGGTGTAAATGGTTCCGGAAAAACCACTTTATTGAAAGCCCTTGCCGGTAAAGAACCTTTGGACGATGGGAAAGTTGTTTTCCGCAACGATGTAAAAGTAGCTTTTGCCGAGCAAAACCCCGCCTTTGAAGCAGGCGATACCATTACCACTTTTATTTTCAATACCGATAATGCCATTCTGAATCTGATCAATGAATACGAGCATTTACTACAAGACCCCAATTCTCCGGTCGCGCAAAAGAAATTACCACAACTTATCGAGCAAATCGACCTGGCCAATGCCTGGGATTATGAAAGTCAGGTAAAGCAGATTCTAGGGCGGTTTGGCCTGTATAATCTGGATCAACCCATGGAAGAACTTTCCGGTGGCCAGCGCAAGCGGGTTGCCCTCGCCAAGGTATTGATAGAAAAACCCGATTTCCTCATTCTGGATGAACCAACCAACCACCTGGACCTGGATACCATTGAATGGCTGGAGAATTATATAGCTTCCTCTGCCATGACCTTGCTGCTGGTAACGCACGACCGGTATTTCCTGGAAAGAACTACCAATGAGATTATTGAATTAGACAAAGGAAACTTGTTTTGGTACAAAGGCAATTATGCCTATTTTCTGGAAAAAAAGGCCGAAAGGCTGGCCCAGCAGGAAACCGAAGTAAGCAAAGCGCAGAATTTGATGCGAAAAGAACTGGACTGGATGCGGCGGCAACCCAAAGCCCGGGGTACCAAAGCTAAATATCGGGTTGATGCTTTTGGTGAATTAAAGGAAAAAGCCAATCAGAAAACCGATAACTCTGCCCTTGACCTCAGCATTCAGATGCGGCGACAGGGAGGAAAAATACTGGAAGCTGAAAAAATTTCTAAAAAATATGACCAGCAAACGCTGGTAGATCAGTTCTCTTATGTTTTCAAAAAGAATGATAAAGTAGGCATGATTGGTAAAAATGGCGTGGGCAAATCTACTTTACTGAACATTTTAACCGGAGATATCGTGCCTGATTCCGGCCAAATAGAGAAAGGCGCCACTACTGTATTTGGCTATTACCGGCAGGAAGGACTGGTATTTCAGGAAGGCCAGCGAGTGATTGATGTCGTAAAAGAGGTGGCGGAAGTTATTGAAATAGAGAAAGGCAGGGTAATTACCGCTTCGCAGTTTTTACAGTATTTCCTGTTTCCTCCGGAAAAGCAATACACCATGGTTTCCCGACTCAGTGGTGGTGAAAAACGAAGGCTGCAACTGTTGCGGGTGCTGATGAAAAACCCCAACTTTCTCATTCTGGATGAACCGACCAACGACCTGGACCTGATTACCCTGAATGTGCTGGAAGAATTTTTAGAGAACTATTCCGGCAGTCTTATTCTGGTTTCTCACGATCGATATTTTATGGACAAGCTTATCAACCACATGTTTGTGTTCGAAGGCGATGGCGTGATCAACGACTTTCCCGGGAATTACACAGATTTCAGAGAAAGGAAACAAATGGAGGGGGAACAGAGAAATCAGGAGGAAAAGCCTAAAAAATCAACCAAAGAGCCTGCCCCTACCAAACCAAATATACCTGTCCAAAAAGTTTCTTACGCTGAAAAGCGGGAATATGAATTATTGACAAAGGAAATTGATGCCCTGGAAGTAGAAAAACAGAAGCTGAGCGAAAAGATGAACGAAATTTCCCTGAAGGCCGCTGCTGATCCTGACTATAATCCGCACCAGGACCTGACCGATATTTCTGAAAAAATCGCGAAAATTGGCCAGATGCTGGAAGAAAAATCTGACCGATGGCTAACCCTTGCTGAGAAAGTGGATGGATAATGAATTCGGACCCGAAGACTGATCTTACTGTCGCGGAAACCTGGTTTAAAAAGCAAGGCTGGAAACCTTTCCCCTTTCAGTATGAAACCTGGAAAGCCTATTTGCACGGTGAAAGTGGCTTGCTGAACGCTCCCACAGGATTCGGTAAAACGTACGCATTGTGGATTCCCTGTTTACTGGAATATCTGAAAAATAATCCCGACCCCAGCCAACCGTTTAACCCAGCCGAACATGGTTTACAGGTTATCTGGATTACCCCGCTAAAAGCACTGGCAAAAGATGCGCAGCTTGCCATGCAACGCGCCTGCGAAGGATTACAGGTTCCCTGGAAAATATCGGTACGATCTTCCGATACTTCCCAGAGCGAAAGAGAAAAGCAGAAAAAAAATATTACCCAATGCCTGATTACCACCCCGGAAAGCTTACACCTGCTGTTGAGTCAGAAGGACAGCAGCCGGTATTTTAAAAATCTGAAAAGCATTATTGTAGACGAATGGCACGAACTGCTGGGCACCAAGCGGGGTGTACAGTTGGAACTGGCCTTGTCACGCATTAAAAACTCGAGAAAAGCCGCGCGGCAACCGCTGAAAATATGGGGCGTGTCGGCCACCATCGGCAACCTGGAACAGGCACTGGAAGTTTTACAGGGAAACGATCCGCAAACCAGTAGCCGGATCGTTCGATCAAATATCGAGAAAAAACTGGAAATTGAATCCATTATTCCTGATGAAATTGAAAAATTTCCCTGGGCTGGTCACCTGTGCCTGCGGATGCTCGATAAACTGCTTCCGATCATAAAGAAAAGCAAAACAACTTTACTGTTTACCAATACCCGTGCCCAAACTGAAATCTGGTACCAGGCTTTATTGGAAAAAGAACCAGATCTGGCCGGAATTATGGCCATGCACCACGGCTCACTAAGCGGTGAAATTCGCGCCTGGGTAGAAGAATCGCTGCATGCCGGTAAACTGAAGCTGGTGGTTTGTACGTCCAGCCTGGATCTGGGTGTAGATTTCCGTCCGGTAGAAACCGTGATTCAGGTAGGAAGTCCGAAAGGGGTATCCAGATTTGTTCAGCGCGCCGGCCGAAGCGGACACCAACCGGGAGCCACCAGTAAAATTTATTTTTTACCCACCCATTCGCTGGAATTGGTGGAAGCTGCCGCTATTCGGGAAGCCATCGCCATACAGGCTTTCGAATCGCGAAAACCCCTGGAAAAGTCATTTGATGTGTTGGTGCAGTACCTCATTACCCTGGCCGTGGGCGAAGGTTTTGAAGAGAAAAGTACCTTTCAGGAAATCAGGACTACACATGCCTTTCGCAATCTGACCCAATATGAATGGCAATGGGCCTTACAGTTTATTACCAATGGTGGAGAAAGCTTAGAGCAATATGACGAATACTGTAAGGTAATTGTGGAAGCGGGAATTTTTAAGGTAATTTCCAGGCGCACAGCGTTACGGCACCGCCTTTCCATTGGCACCATTGTGAGCGATCCGGTTTTACAGGTAAAGTTTGTTACAGGAGGGTATATTGGTACGGTGGAAGAAAATTTTATTTCTCAGCTGAATAAAGGAGATACTTTCTGGTTTGCGGGTAGAACGCTGATGCTGGAACGCATCAAAGATATGACGGCACTGGTGCGCCGGTCGAAGAGAAAAACAGGTCGATTGCCCCGGTGGATGGGAGGGCGCATGCCATTGTCATCCCAACTGTCTGAAATGATTAGGTATAAATTAGAGGAATTTACCTACGGTCGCATCAAAGAGCCTGAAATGGAAGCGGTGGTTCCGCTGCTGGCATTGCAGCAAAAATGGTCGGCCATTCCCCGGCAGGATCAGTTTTTGATTGAACTGCTGCACAGCGCGGAGGGATCGCATATTTTTGTGTACCCGTTTGTAGGTAGGGCCTTTCATGAACTGATTTCCGCATTGGTGGCCTGGCGAATCAGTAATTCCCAACCGGTAACTTTTTCCATTTCCTATAACGATTACGGTTTCGAGCTTTTTTCGGATACAAAAGTTAATCTGGAAGACTTTCTGGAATTGGATTTATTTTCTACTGACAATTTGCAGGATGACTTGCCGCAAAGTATCAACAGTACTGAAATGGCAAAAAGGCGGTTCAGAGAAATAGCGGCAATCGCCGGGCTGGTATTTCAGGGGTATCCGGGAAAAGGCATTACCAACCGGCATTTACAGGCTTCTTCCCAGATTATTTATGATGTGTTTACCGAATATGATCCTGACAACCTGCTGATCCAGCAGGCGATGTCAGAAGCCCTGAATTCGCAGGTGGCCCAGTCCGCACTTACCAAAACCATGCATCAGATCAACGAAAAAGAAATCATATTAAAACATACGCCCTATCCTACCCCGTTTGCCTTCCCAATTCTGGTCGATCGCATTCGCGAAAGCATCAGTTCCGAAACGGTGGAAGACCGGATTATGAAAATGAAATTGCAACTGGAGGCGTATGCTGAAAATGGTTGAATCTTTTATAGAAGAATTCAAAAACATTTCCACTCAAAAATTTAAATGCCTTTTTCTTTATTTCTTTCTATCAAAAATCGCATTTTTACTTCTTTCCAGCAGTATTTAGAATCATGCGTAGAGCCTTTCCATTTGTGACTTCCAAAAACCAATATTTTCTGCTATTCATGATGGTGTGGGTTTGGGCCTGTTCCCCTACTCCTACACCTACGCCCCTACTGGAATTGATGCCGCCGGAGCAAACAGGCATCCATTTCACCAATCAGCTTCAGGAAGATGAAAACCTGAATATCTTTACGTTTGAATACTTTTATAATGGTGCCGGCGTGGGCATTGGCGATTTTAACGGAGATAGTCTGCAGGATCTGTTTTTCACTTCCAACATGGGAAATTGCAGCCTTTATCTGAATCGGGGTAATTTTACTTTTGAGGATATTACCGAAAAAGCTGGCATACATACCCAGGGAAAATGGGCCACCGGTGTTTCAATAATAGATATTAATCAGGATCACCTGCCCGATATTTACATCTGTTTTTCAGGTCCCTGGCAGGAACCCCAAAAGCGAGCCAATGAACTGTATATCAACAATGGAAACAATACTTTTACCGAACAGGCCGCGACTTATGGCCTGGCGGATACCGGCCACAGCGTACAGGCGGCTTTTCTGGATTATGACCTCGATGGCGATCTGGACATGTACCTGCTCACTAATATGACCGACAAAACCGGCCCCAATATCATCCGCCCGAAAAGGATTCTGGGCGAAATGCTGAATACCGACCGGCTTTACCGCAACAATGGTAACTTAACTTTTACAAATGTTTCCCCGGAGGTCGGCATCACCATCGAAGGTTATGGGCTGGGCCTTTCTATTACTGATATTAATCTGGATGGATGGCCAGATATTTATATTTCCAATGATTATTTGTCCAACGATTTGCTATATTTTAATAATCAGGATGGCACTTTTACCAACCGGGCTGACCGGTTTTTTCAGCATACCAGCTATTCGGCCATGGGGAATGATGTTTCCGATTTTAACAACGACGGAAAAGCAGACCTCATTACCCTTGACATGTTGCCACCAGATAATTTTAGGCAGAAAATGATGCTCGGTGTTACCCCGTACGACCGCTACCGCTCAGAACTCCAATATGGGTATGCGCCTCAGTTTATGCGCAACACCTTGCAATTGAACCAGGGTTTTTCACCCAAAGGCGACCTGGTATTCAGTGAAATTGGCCAGTTGGCAGGGATTCAGGCCACCGACTGGAGCTGGAGTGCCTTATGGGCCGATCTGGACAATGATGGCTGGCGCGACCTGATAATTACCAACGGCTACCCGAAAGATATTACCAACCGGGATTTTGCCAGTTACAAAGCCCAGGAGCTGATGAGCACCCAATACAACGAACCCATGCAAAAGCGCATGCTGCGGGCATTAAATCAGGTGGAGGGGGCTTATCTGCCTAATTTTGTATTTCAAAACCGGAAAGAAATGGTTTTCAAAGACCAGTCTGAGAACTGGGGTTTTACTCAACCTTCCTACTCTACCGGTGCCGCCTATACCGACCTGGACAACGATGGGGACCTTGATTTGGTAATGAATAATACGGATCAACCTGCTTTTATTTACCAGAACCATACAGAAACCCGCACCAAAAATCATTATTTGAAAATCAGCTTAACCGGCCCATCCAATAATTTGCGGGGAATCGGCGCCAAAGTTTACCTTTTTGCTTCCGGCCACCAGCAATATCAGGAAAATTATCCGGTCCGGGGTTTTCAATCCACAGTGGAAGGAACCATGCATTTTGGGTTGGGTAACCAGCCTTTCGTCGACTCACTAATGGTTAAGTGGCCCGATGGCAACCAGCAGGTGTTGCCCCAAACCGTGGCGAATCAAATCCTGCATGTTGATTATAAAAACAGTTCCAAACCTTCACGACCGCTATTCCAAACCAAAAAAGAGCCTTTATTCAGGCAAGCCCGTGTCGATTATAATATCGCTTTCAGGCATCAGGAAAGTCATTACGCTGATTTTAAGATTCAACCGTTACTACCACAAAAATATTCTCAGAATGGTCCGGGTATCGCGGTAGGCGATATGAATGGCGATGGCAGGGAAGATTTTTTTGTCGGAGGCGCTTTTAAACAATCCGGACAGCTGATGTTTCAGCAGGCGGATGGAAGTTTCCGGAGCTGGGCCCTGACCACCGAAACCAAGTATGAAGAAGATATGGGCGCGTTGCTTTTTGATGCGGATCAGGATGAAGACCTGGACCTTTATATCGTAAGTGGTGGCAGCGAGTTTCCTGCTGGTTCCAAATATTATCAGGACCGCCTTTATTTCAATAACGGACGGGGAGATTTCAGTTGGCGACCCGATGCCCTCCCCACCCTTTATGCGAGTGGCTCTTGTGCGATAGCTGCCGATTATGACCAGGATGGCGATCTGGATCTTTTCGTGGGAGGCCGGTTAACACCGAACCAATATCCTGATCCGGGCGAAAGTCAGTTACTGGAAAACCGAAACGGGCATTTCGTAGATGTAACCGTGCAGGTTGCTCCGGATTTGAAAAATATCGGAATGGTGACCGCAGCCCTATGGACGGATGTGGATAACGATCATCATTTAGATTTAATGGTGGTTGGTGAATGGATGCCTGTTACTATTTTTCAAAACCAGAACGGAAAATTTACCAATATTACCGAAAAATTAGGCTTATCAGCAACTCAGGGATGGTGGAACAGCCTACAGGCTGCGGATTTTGACCAGGATGGTGATACCGATTATGTGCTGGGAAACCTGGGGCTGAATAGTCGTTATAAAACTTCTAGGGAAGCTCCCTTACAGGCTTATGTATACGATTTCAATGCGGATGGAAGTAAAGACGCTGTTTTGTCCTATTACCAGGAGGGCAAGAGTTATCCGCTTCATCCGCGTGATGATATGTTTCAGCAGCTCATTTCCTTAAAGAAAAAATTTCCTTTGTATGCGGATTATGCCAAAGCTACCATACAGGATCTTTTTTCTGAAGAATTGCTTTCCAAAGCTACAGTACTTACCAGTCAAACATTTGCCTCCGGATACCTGGAAAACAAGGGAGCGGATAAATGGCAAATGCATGACTTGCCCATAGAAGCACAGTTCGCACCTGTTTTCGGCCTGCTTACCGGCGATTATGACGGTGATAATTTTCCTGATGTACTGCTTACCGGAAATTCTTATGCCACCGAAGTGCAAACCGGCCGGTATGATGCCTTGCATGGGGTTTTTCTTAAAGGTGACGGACAAGGGAATTTTAAAACGGAAAACAATGAATTTTTTGTAACAGGCGATGCCAAAAGTCTGGCTGAACTGAATACCAGTCAGCAGAAGCCTTTGTTGCTGGCAGCCATCAACGATGATACCCTACAGGTTTTGGAAGCAGAGAAATATCCTGAGGTGCGGGTTCCAATAATGGCCGATGATGCTTATGCTTTGGTTACCTTTGAAGATGTCCGCCGTGGAGACGGCCCCCGTGGAGACGGCCAACATGGAAATGGCCCCCGTGGAAACGAAAAAAAAGTAAAGTATGAGTTTTACTACGGAGCTGGCTACCTGTCGCAATCCAGCAGAATGTTGCGATTGCCTGCCACAGTAAAGGAAGTGATCGTCTATAATTTCAAAGGTGAGGCAAGAAAGCTACCGTCGCGTCAGGTTCTGTTTTGAAAAATACCTGATCTCGTAACGTTTCTGATTATTTCTCTCAAACAAAGGCATTTTCTCTTTTTTTAATACAAGCCTGTTTTCATCCACATCCACAATCTCGTACTGGCTGAATAAGCCACCATTGGCATCCGTATATTTTAATTCTCTGGCATTTACCGCATACTGAAATTTTTCTTCCTGGCCCTGATAACGGGCAATGATAGCACCATCGGAAAAATATTCATAAGATTCACCGGAAGAGGATGGTTGTGTATACCCAAACCCATTATAAAAATAATACACAGAATCCAGTTCCCATCGCCCCGACAGGCTTTCAACTGGTGAAGATTCGCAGGCAGACAACGATGCCAGTATCAACAGTAAAATGCTTATTCTGATCATAAAAAATAAATAAACTCCCAGCGAAAGAACTTCACCGGGAGTTTAGTATTAGTAACCTGGATTTTGTTCCAGTACGCCATTACTTAAATCGATTTCCCGCTGCGGAATAGCAAACAGGTAGTGCTTGGGCCGCTGGAAATTACGGGGTGGTTTCAATGGTCCCCGATCTTGTTTATACAAAGCCACAATATCCACCAGTTGGGCCTTATCCCACCGGATCAGGTCTTCGTGCCGCTGGTTTTCGCCGGCCAGTTCTACCCTTCTTTCGTGCATCAGATCAGCCATGGTAGCATTGGTTACCGTACCTAATCCGTTGCGTTGCCGCACCGCATTAATTTCCGCATCGCCATTCTGGCCCGATCGTATTTTAGCCTCAGCCACCAGCAGGTACACATCTGAAGTTCTCAGAAGAGGAATGTTCTGACCTTCATTCAAACCTCCTGTAGGCCGCCATGAAGCATATTTTCTGAAATGGTATCCGGTTTGGGAGAGGTCCGCTGTGTAGACGGTTGGTCCCTGGTCGCCTCCTAAATCCACGGTATCACCTACTTTAAATACTGTGTAATCCAGCCTTGGATCGCCAGGCTCAAATTCATCGATCAGGTCCTGTACCGGCTCATGGAAATCCCAGCCTCCCCAGGGCCGGGGGGTGGTATAAATGGCCTGGGTCGATCCGTTCCAGCCATCCAGGCATTGCACTGAGAACAAAATTTCAGGATTATTTTCGCTGTCAATCTGGAAGTTATCAGTAAAGCTTGGCGCCAGATTATAAGGACCATTGATTACCTGTGTGCCCATTTCAATGGCTTTTGCCCAGTTTTCCTGGTACACATACAATTTGGTAAGGAAACCCAGGGCAGCACCTCTAGTGGCACGGCCCAGGTTGTCGCCATCTACCGTTGGCGGTAGCAGGGCAGTTGCCTGTACCCAATCCGATTCTATCTGTGCATAGGTTTCTTCGGTGGTAGCTCTGGGCTTGTTAAAGTTATTATCAATCACATCCTGCTCCATAATCAAGGGCACACCACCATACAGCACCACAAAACGCCAGTACATCAGTCCGCGCATAAAATAAGCTTCTCCCAAGGTACGGTCTTTCAAAGCCTGGTCCATGTCAATATCAGGTACATTGATCAGCACCGCATTGGCCCGTGAAATTATTTCATATTTCGGGCGCCAGCTAAAAGCCAGTTGCGGGTTATCAGCATCAAAGGTAAAATCTTCAATGGCCTGGTCCTCGCCATGGTCGCCGGCGCGCCACTGGTCGTCAGAACAGATATCAAAAGTATGTTCGGCATGTCCGAAAAAATCTTCGGATGTCAAAGGTTCATACATGGCATTGGCAGCAGCCACGGCATCTTCCGCATTCCGCCAGAAGTTGGCGGAAGTGGATTGTCCGTAAGGGGTAGATTCCAGCAAATCGTTGTTGCAACTGCTCAGATGTAGTAACAGCAATGTGAGGAAAACACTGATATATATGTATTTCATAGTGATGCTATTCATGGTGATTAAAAGGTGATGTTGGCTCCCAAAGTCCAGGTACGTGCCTGCGGATACTGCGCGTAATCTACATTGACCTGCAAGTTTCCATCGGTATAACCCAGTTCAGGATCAAGCCCGGAGTAACCCGTAATGGTAAATACGTTTTGCCCGGTTATGAAAAATCTGGCGCGTTCCACGCCTACCCGATTGGTCAGGTCTGAGGGCAATGTATAACCGATCACCAGGTTTTTCAAACGGAAGAAATCACCCTTTTCTATAAATAAATCAGAAGTGCGATGGTTCAGATTGTCCCGTTTGGTAGTCATCCGGGGAATGGAATTACTGGTATTGGGTCCATTCCACCGGTTTTCTACCTCCGCATACATGTTAAAAGGATAAGTTGGGTCGATGCCCTGCATCCGGTCGGCATTGTATATTTCCACGCCGGCAGTGCCCAGGAAAAACAGGGAAAAGTCCAACCCTTTGTAAGTTAAACTTCCATTCAGGCCATATACCATATTCGGATGCGGGCTACCCAGAATCTCCCGGTCGCCTTCATCAATAATGCCATCATTATTTAAATCTACAAACCGCACATCTCCGGGTTGGATAAGCCCTTCAGCTCTGCGAGGATCGTTGGCGATACTCGGGTCATTCTCTACTTCTTCGGTGGTCTGATACAGGCCATTGGTTCGCCAGCCATAAAAAGTGGCAATAGGATGTCCTTCGTAGGTACGGGCAATTTCCTGATTGGGACGGCCATAGCGGGTAGAGGAAAGAAAGTTTCCATCGTACAGCTTAATTACCTTATTGCGAATAAAGGAAGCATTGGCACCAATGTTATAGGTAAAATCGCCACTTGAATTCTGTAAACCCAGCTCTATTTCCAATCCCTGATTTCTCAGTTTCCCCACGTTCTGGTTGGGAATACTTGCCGTCCCGATTGAACCAATCACTGGGGGTGCAAGCAGCATGTCGCGGGTATCTTTGATAAAATAATTAAAGTTTGCCAGCAACCGGTTTTCCAGAAAACCAATATCCAGTCCAATATTAGTCATCTGAGCAGTTTCCCAGGCAATATCGTTATTAGGGATGCGGGTTTGCGCCGCCCCAACCGTCTGATTTCCTCCAAATGAATAGCGGATACCACTGCTGATACGCGCCAGGTATTGTAATCCATCTACATTTTGGTTGCCTAGTTGCCCCCAGCCACCCGTCAGTTTCAGGTTACTGATGGCAGTGATATTCTGAAAAAAGCTTTCCTCAGAAACGCGCCATCCTAATGAGAAAGCAGGAAATACGCCCCATTTATTCCCATCCGCGAATTTGGATGACCCATCGGCTCGGAAAGTAGCAGTCAGTAAATATTTTTCATCAAAATTATAAGTAGCCCTACCAAACCAGGAAGCCAGGGCGTCGTAGGTCCGGGTACCACCAATTCCGGATAAGGTTCCGCCTGCATCGAGATACCGCTGGGAGGGTGATTCGTCGGGAAAATCCTGTTTTGATGCGTTAAATTTATCCACATTAAAAGTTTGAGAAGTATATCCCCCTACAAACCCCACCTGATGCATTTCAGAGAAGGTTTTATCATAGGAAAGAAAGTATTCTGATAACACTGAATAATATTCTTCATAACTTCTGCTTAACGCGTTTCTGGAGCGGGCACGAATTTGCTTGTCAATAATATTTTCAAAATTATATCCATCAGCGATCACGCCGTCCAAACCAAAATTTGCCTTGAATTTCAGTCCATCCATAATTTCCAGTTCGCCGGTTACGTTGCCCAGCAGCCGGTGCCGGGTGTCATTTTTATCTTCCGTATCTACCGTAAAAATCGGGTTGTTGATATCCCCAAATTCTCCTGACACCTGAGAAGAGCCATAATCACCGTTTGCGTCTTGAACAGGTAAACCAGGGTGAAACCGGATGGCGCTCCACAACACGCCAGTTTGCGCGGAAAGGGTGTTGATAGCGTTTCCCTTTTGGGTGGTCAGTTGCAAACTTTCACCTATTTTCAAGCGCTTGCCAATTTTATGATCTGAATTAAATCGAAGGCTAAGGCGACGAAAATATGAGTTTTTAATCATCCCTTCCTCATTGAAATACCCGCCAGAAAGCATGAATGAGGAATTGGCGCTTCCTCCGGATAAAGAAGCATCAAAATTATTGGTGGTACCCCTACCCAGCAATTCATCCTGCCAGTTGGTACGCTGGGTCTGGTACTGGGGATCTTCCCAAATTGGATTAATAGCGATTCCATCATTGGTATACCTTTCTCTTTTCAGTTCGGCCAGGGTAGGAGCGTCCAGCACATCAATGGTTTTTACCGCATTGGCCACACCGGTGTAACCATTTAAATTAAAGCGAAGCGGTTGTTCAAAACCTCCGCGTTTGGTGGTCACAATTACTACCCCATTGGCAGCGCGGGTACCATAAATGGCCGAGGCCGATGCATCTTTCAGAATTTCCATAGAGGCAATATCATTCGGATTCACATCGTTCAGGCTGCCCGCCGGTACCCCGTCGATAATGATTAACGGATCAGCATTATTCACAGTACCTGTGCCCCTGATGCGGATAGAACCTCCATTACCGGGTGCTCCCCCATTGCGAACCACATTCACGCCGGCTGCCCGGCCCTGCAAAGCCTGCGTTGCACCCGAAATCGGTAAATTCTGAATCTCATTTCCCTTTACAGAGGAAATAGCGCCAGTTACGTCTCTTTTTTCCTGGGTACCGTAACCCACTACAACTACTTCAGATAAAGCGGTAACATCTTCAGTGAGCGTTACATTAATCTGGGTCTGATTATTCACTGGAATTTCCTGGCTTACAAAACCAATATAGGAAAATACGACAACGGGTTCACCAGTTGGCAGACTGATCCTGTAATTACCATCCACATCGGTGATGGTACCTACTGTGGAACCCTTTACTAAAACATTTACGCCGGGCAGTGGCTCGCCATTGGATTGAGCGGTTACTTTTCCGGTAAGCACCTGCTGGGCAAACCCAATACAGGGAAACAGAAAGACCAGTAGCATAATGATACCGGCCCGTGGTGGTAAGGTTTGTTTCATGAAATTGTGGCGTTTAAGTCAGATAGTCTTTATAATCTACTATAAAGCTAACTGGAAATTTTGATAATTATAAGTAGATGAAGTTAAAAGTTTGTTAATAATGTTTAACATAAGTAAACAAATAATGTAAAATAATCTAATAATAATCGCCACACAATTATTATTGGCCATTTTCAACCAAAATCCATCGGTTTACGGTATTATGCGGGGCTTCCAGCACAATTTTATATAATGAGGAGGCTTCTTTGCCAACATCTGCTGAAAACTGTTCGTCCTGCAGGTTCGCTTCTCCCAATAGCTTATACTTGTCTGCTTTGCCCTTTTCCTTTAATTTATTGGTCTTAGATAACCATATTTTAACCTTACCCGATGGTTCCTGGGCTTTCCAGGTGACTTTAATTTTGTTATCCTGAAGCAATGCCGCGGGATTGCTGATAGAAACGGGGCCTGTCAGCGGAACACCGTCTAATTCCCGGGTTTGCTTTTCGGGGATAGAAATATCCATAAACCGGGTAATGGTAGGCAAAATATCAACCATAGCGGGCTGGTGAGATTTGAAGCGCGCGTTCAGGTCGGCCGCATTGGTGGTAATCCAGATGGTACGTTCGCGTTCCGACTGCCCGCCATGCCCTTTTCCGGTTTCGGCATCACGGCCATGGTCGGTGGTGATTACAATGAGCCAGTCTTCATTGTGGTTTTGTTCTCTGTGCTGAATGGAATTCCAGATTTTTCCGATCTGATCGTCGGCCACTTCAACGGCATCGTACATTTGTGGGCTGTCGCCAAATTTATGGCCCATATCATCGGTAAATTCAAGGTACACCCAGGAGAGGTCGGGACCATTTTCTTTGATATACCGGGTGGCTTCTTTTACCACGTGTTCGTCGATGTTGTGAATGTATTTTCGGTCCGCATCGTGAGGAAACTGAATGGTATCCAGTTCAAAACCATCAAAATGATAGTCCAGTTGGATGTTCCCGGTTTCTGGTAACCCCTCGCCTACCAGTTTGGTACGGTTGTCCAGCCAGGTTGAAAAAATGGCTGTTTTCTTTTCCGGATATTGCTCTTCCAGATACCTGAATATCGTCCAGTAGTTATAGTTCGGGTCTTCAATACCATTGCCCCATACATTGTGTTTATTGGCCCAGGTGCCGGTGAGCAAACTATTATACCCTACAGCGGAAATGGTGGGCGTTTGTGAGTATCCATCTTTTTCGCCACCCATAATGGCCCTGGTATATCCACCCACTTTGGCGATCTGGTCCAGATACGGCGTATTTACTTTCTCAACCACATCGGCGGGAATGCCATCAACAATAATGAAAACAGTTTTCTTTGGTTTATTTTGAGCTTCTACGAAATGAAAGGAAAGAAATAGGATACAAATGATCCAAACTTTAGGCATTGGTCTATATTTTAAATGATAAATGAAACAAATAAGTGGAAAAACAATCTTTTAGCATTGTACTAAAAATTACCGGGGCGAAAGTAAACCTTCACCCCGGCACATTTTGTCATTTTATTATTCCCAACCGAAAATCTGGGTCAAATTAGGATTAACCGTCACATCACCCCTTGGAATGGGTCGGTAATAGTATTTTGGCGCTTCAAAAGTGCCCATTTCGCTAATGGTTTGGACGTTGCCCGAATTTCCGTTTTCCAGGTACACAGAAGCATCTTCACCCAACGTACCAACCCGATAATAAATTAACTTTTCACCCAAAGAGTTGCTTTCTTTGGCATCCCCTTCCGGAATTGATTCCGCATTGTCGATCAGAATGATATCTTCAATACCATCGCCAGTGAGGTCATATTTACCTAATCCGGGAAAATACAAACCTTCCGGTTCTTTTTCAATCAGGTTACCCGCATGCCAGCGCATCAGGTCGTCGAACCGATACCCTTCCAGTGCCATTTCTATTCGCCTTTCTCTTCGTATTTCCAAAAGTTCTTTCCACTGGGCGGTAGCGCTTTGTACATTCGGATACCGGGCCGCCTGTACCGGATCCACCGCCGGATTCATCATCAGGTGTGGCATACCGGCCCGGTCTCGCAACACATTCACGGCCATGTCCAGGTCAGCCTGGGTAAGCTGACCCAACTCGGCCAGCGCTTCGGCATACGTTAGTAACACTTCCGCATAGCGGATTACAGGAAAATCGGTATTGTACTTCGGCACATCATCGATATAATTCAGAAATCCTTTGATCTGGTGGTAACCGGTAAAGTTTTTCTGCATTTGCTGTACATATATGCCCCCACCCTGCGAATAGGTGCTGGTATAAATTAATTCCCAACCCGGATACGCATAGGTCTGGCTCAACCTGGGGTCGCGGTTCTGAAATTCTTCTACAAACAGTTTGGTCTGGTAGTCAGGTTGATCGGTATAAAAACTACCATCCGCCATCAGGTACGATTGTTCCAGGTCTTTGGACGGACTTACCTCATAATTCCCGAAAATGGTGGCTGACCAGCCACTGCCCAGTACATTGTTTTCATAAATTCTGGGCAGAATCACTTCAGGATTAGAAGTAAGATCCTCGCTATTGAATAAAGCATGGTAATCGCTGGTGGGATTGCCGGTGGTAAAAATGGAAAATCCACCGTTATCCATGATATCTTTGGCCGTATTCAGTGCCAGCGTAAGGTAATCGTTGGCAGTACCCTGCAGGTTTAATTCAGGATGGTATTTCCGGTAGGTGCCTTCATACAGGGCATGCCGGGCCATATACGCTTTTACCACCCACTCATTCACTGCGCCAGCGGGCTGATTACCCATCATATGCGCCGCCGCGAACTGATAATCGGCAAAAATACTGTCCACCACCAGCGTACGTGGATCCCGTTCCTTGAACAAAAGATCCTCATCATCGGTATTAATTACCTCTCCATACCAGGGTACATCCGAATAGCGCGATACTTTGTTCATATAAAACTTAGCCCTGAAAAACCGGGCTACACCCTGGTAATGGTTTGAGACTTCATCACTTACTTGGGCTTTCCGATAGTTTTCCAGAAACAGGTTAATACTCCGCAACTTAGCCCAATCCCATCCGCCAGTTACACTTTCTGAAGAAGGATTGCCCACCATCATGGTTTTCAGTTCGGTATTGCCCGTGGTAGCCGCATTATCGGTAACCGCATCGGCATTGTACTCACCAAAACCTGGAAAATCGTAGAAGTTGTTGGCATAAATGGAGAGGTCTTCCTCGGTATTAAAGAAATTTTCCGTGCCGATCTGGGTTTGAGGAAATCTTTCCAGAAAATCGTCATTGCAACCGGCCAGATAGACCAGCAATACGGTAACACAAAATACTTTATATATTAATTTCATTGGTTTAATAATTTTAATGTCAGACAGTTTTTTCAGCAGAATTAAAAAGTAACATTTAATCCCAGTGCGTATCTTCTCTGGAAAGGATAGGAATATCCTTTGTTACCGCCACGACCACTGTCGGTAATGCCCGGATTATAATTGTTATTCGCGTTAATGGCTTCCGGATCAAAATAGTCTTTCACCTGCGACCATTCGGTTAGATTTTCCCCACTTACAAACACCCTTACATTTTGTAATTTTAACTTTTCAGAAACTGTTGAAGGGAGGGTATATCCCAGGGTGATGTTTTTTATTCTCACGTAGGATGCATCCAGCAGGTAGCGGGTTTGCGGAACGGCTAGGCCCTGCCTTTGGTCAATACGTTCCCCTAAATTTCGGTCGGCCAGCCACGATTGTAACACCGGAAACTTAGCATCCAGATTGGCATCGGCCAGTCCGGCATCGATATAGGCCTGAGAATGCTTGGCGCGGTCTACGTCAGAGTCGGAAGTAGGTCGGTAAAAATCAAGCGTATGGGTGTACCCGCCAGCATAAGGCTGCTGGTAAAATCCCCAGTACAAATAGTCCAGCGGATAGTAATCTCTTTTCCCAACGCCCTGCGCAAACGCGCTGAAGTCGAAGCCATTCCACGCTACGCTCAGGTTCAGGCCATAACGAAGCCTTGGCGCGAAATTACCGATCACCGTCAGGTCTTTGGTATCGTCCAGGGTATAGCCTTTTTCAATCACGCCATTGCCATCCTGGTCTACATATTTGGGCCATCCGGGTACAATGTTAAGCGCACCCCAGGGAATCAGGCTGCTTTCGTCCAGTTGGGCAATTTCATCTTCGCTCTGGAACAGGCCATCGCTTTGCAGTCCCCAGATCTCTCCCAGTTCCATGCCTTCGTAATACTGAAATAAGCTGTTGCTGGGATTGTCGAACCGGGTAATCCACGAACGGCTGTCTGATAATACAAATTTCGCGTTGAAGCTTAGGGGTTTTGCTGCCACCACCAATTCATCATTATAGGCCAGGGATAATTCCCAGCCTTTGGTTTCCAGGTCACCGGCATTTTCATCAGGCTCATCGGCCCCCAGCACGTTTGGCAGATCCTTTCCTGGAATCAGCATGCCTTTGGTATCTCTACGATAGATGTCGAAAGTGGCCATAATTTTATTGGTGAACATTCCCACATCCACCCCAAAATTAATGGTAGATACCTGTTCCCAGGTATAATTTGGCGAAACGATGGGTGGCGTAGTTACCTGTACCGGCCTTACATTGTTAAACATTACCCCGGCCAATCCAGCCTGCATGCTGGCGATATATCCATATTCACCCACAGCCTGGTTGCCCAGTTCCCCATAAGAACCTCTGAGCTTAAACAGGCTTACCACGGGTGTAATGGGGCTGAAAAACGATTCCTGATCTACCCGCCAGGCTGCCGAGGCGGAAGGGAAGAAACCAAAGCGTTTGTCTTTAGGGAATTTTGATGAACCATCATAACGCCCATTAAACTCTACAATATATTTATCTTTGTAAATATAGTTCAACCGGTAGAATACGCCCCGAATGGCCCAGTCTACAATGCTATCGCCTACCACCATATCGCCGGTAGCCAGGTCTAGTGAGGGTAAGGAAGAAGAAATTACCTGGCTTCGGTTTGCATAAAACTGATCGCCCTTAAAATATTCCTGGTTGTATCCGGCAGTGGCTGTCAGATGATGATCGCCAAAGTATTTATCAAAGGTGCCATACACGTTAAACACGTTGTAGTCTTCAAAAGTAGCTGCCCGCGACACCCAGTTATTTCCGATTTCGCGCACATCCTCTGGTCCGTACCCGATTTTATATTTTTTGGTATTGTAATCGGTTTTATATACGCCACGCCGATAGGTATAATCAGCATTTACGGTAAATATCTTTTCCCAGAACGACAATTGGGTCGTAAAACGCGACTGCAGGCTGTTGTAAACTTCACTGCTTTCACCTCCATCGGTGAGGCGGGCACCCACATCACCCACAAAGGTATTGGCCCAGGTACCATCCGGGTTTTTGTCCCAGTCGGTAGGGAAAGAATTATAGAGGTCCCAGATAGACAGGTAATACGGTTTTTCTCTTTTGGTGGAAGTCAGGAAAGTATTGTTGCCTACAGTTAACCATTTGAATGGGGTAAAATCAACCTTGCTGCGGATGCCATACCGGTCGAAATAATCGTCGGCTAATTTCAAGGCGCCATTCTGCCGGTTGTAGTTTCCCGACAAATAATAACTTGTTTTTTCTCCTGCCCCGCCAATAGCAAGCTGGTGGTTTTGAGAAAACGAGTAATCACCCAGAAAATAATCGGTCCAGTCGCGGTTGCCCATATATTCCCACTGGGTCGGATCGTTCGGATTTTGCCGTACGCCCGGCAGCGAAGGGTCGTTGGAACGCTCTCTGGCCCACTTATAAAACTCGTCGCTGTAGTTTACATTGTCCCAGGGTGTGTTGTCGGTAGAGGTTTCCAGCAACCGGGAATAAATATACGGATCGGTTACCTTGTCGGGAAGCACGGTAGGCTTGTCCCACGAAAAATTATTGGAATAATTAATCTGTAAATCGCCTTTGCTTCCCGATTTGGTAGTAATAATGATCACACCAAAAGCCGCCCGGGCACCGTAAATAGCCGCGGAGGAAGCGTCTTTCAGTACGGAAATACTTTCCACATCCTGCGGTGAAATCCGATTCAGCTCAAAAGGATCGGAAGGCACACCATCGATCAGAATCAGCGGATCGCCCCCGTTAATGGAAGTAATACCGCGAATGTTAATCTGCGCCGCCGCCCCGGGTTCGCCACTCAGAAAATCAATGTTTAGGTTGGGCACCGCCCCCTGCAGACCCTGCGCCAGGTTCGAGATAGGCCGCTGCTCAATGGTTTTGGCATCAACCTGATCGACCGCGCCCGAGAGGTTTACTTTTTTCTGGGTACCGTAACCAATTACCACAATCTCCTGTAGTTCGGCCACATCCACCTTCAGGTCTACATTAATAACGCTCTGGTTATTGACAGGCACCTGTTCGGTAAGATAACCAATGAAAGAATACAGTAATACTGGGTCATTGCTGTTGACGTTCAGCTGGTAGCTGCCATTCACATCGGAAATGGTGCCGTTGGTGGTTCCTTTTTCAACAATGGAAACGCCTACCAGCACACCACCATTTTCATCCTTTACAGTTCCTGACACCCTTTGCTGTGCCCACACCGGGGCGGCAACAAAGAGCAGGAAAATAATAAGTACAGAAAGGTAAATTTTTTTCATGTGTGGGTTGGATTAGGTTAAAATGTTAAGTAAAGATAGAAGATTTTTCGGTAAATATAGGCCTGGTATATTACCTAATGGTTAAGTGACAATTAAATAAATATTAATTGAATGTTCAGTCAATTTATTTTTCATCATTATAGAAAAATCGTTTGGAAAAAACAAACAGAAATAACATATTGAGCAAAAAAATAAATTATTAACAGATGATACGCTTTAAATAAAAGAAGTAGAACCGAAAGTTTTATGGGAAGAAAAAGCTTAAAGGACATCCGGCAGAAAAAAATTATCAAAGCATTCTACAAAGTGGCTAAAAAGGAAGGCGTTGAAAACACATCCTTCGCCAAAGTAGGCAAAGCTTTGAACATGCCACCCAGTTTGCTGGTGCACTATTTTAGTTCCAAAGAAGAATTACTACTGGCTCTGATCGATTTTATTATTGAAAAATACAAAGGTATTTACCAGCCCAAAGCCAGAGAAAATACCAACGCGCTGGACAATCTGATCTACATTCTCAATAATATTTTCTCTCATCAATGGGATAAGCTGGTCGACGATGGCCTGTTTTACAGTTGCTTTGCCCTGATATTCCGAGACAACCGCATCAAAGAAAAATACAGAGAACTGCACCTGTTATTGCGGCAATGGCTTACCGATGCCATTCAGGCCTGTGTGGATCAACAATTATTAGAAGTGGAAGACCCTGCCCAGGCCGCCGACCTTGTTTTCGTGATTTCTGATGGCGCCTATTATTTCCTCAACATGATTGACGATCAGTATCAGTATCAGCAAAAGCTCAGTATGTATAAAAATGAAGCGTTTAAAATTCTGAACCTGGAAAGCAAAACAGTAATCCTATAGCCGTATAGAATTTATTCCGGGCCTTCCTGGCCGGCCATGCCTTTGTCTGTTTGATTCAATCTTTGGCTTAGTTTTTTAAAAATCAGAAATGTATTGGAAAATGCCTGAACATTATTGGGGTAAAATGAGTTTTTGGTAAAATTCAACCTTTTAAATTGTAAGTGTTTATGCCGAAATCAATCCTGTATTTTGTTACTTTCTATTTTTTTCTTGTCACTGCCACGTATGCCCAAAACGCGGCCATTGAAAAACAAAAACCGGAACCATTGGGCATTGCCATGGAAGGTTTTGAATATCCGTTCGAAGTGAAGTACCTGCGCCTTAACCTCGAAGGTCAGGATGTGCGAATGGCGTATATGGATGTGAATGTTCCTGGTGATCAAACGGTGGTGCTGTTCCACGGAAAAAATTTTTTTGGTGCCTACTGGAAAGAAACCATAGAAAAACTGGCCGAAGCTGGTTACCGGGTGGTAGTTCCCGATCAGATCGGTTTCGGCAAATCCTCCAAACCCAATATCCATTATAGTTTTCCTATGTTGGCCGCCAATACCAAACAATTGCTGGACACCCTGCAAATAGAAAGCGCGGCCATTGTGGGCCATTCTATGGGGGGCATGCTGGCCACCCGCTTCGCGCTGATGTATCCGGAAACTACCGAACGGCTGATATTGGAAAATCCTATCGGGCTGGAAGATTATAAACCCATAGTACCTTATGCTACTATCGAAGCACAGTATAAAAGCACCCTGGCACTTACCGAGGAAAGCATTCGTAAATATCAGGAATCATACTATGTGAACTGGAGCCCTGAATACGAAACTTATGTGCAGGTGCATTACCGATGGACACTGAGTGGTGAATATCCCCGACTGGCCTGGGCATCGGCCCTTACGGCGGATATGATTTACAACCAACCGGTGGCTTATGAGTTTTCCGACATCAAAGTACCTACCCTGCTGATTATTGGTCAGGCAGACCGGACGGTGGTAGGAAAGAACAGGGTTCCAAGAGAGGACCTGGACAAAGTAGGACAGTATCCGCGACTGGGTAAAAAAGTAGCCGAAACCATTCCGGACGCACAATTAATAGAAATAGAAAATGTAGGACATATCCCGCATTTCGAGGCAAAAGATCAGTTTTATGCCGCTTTGCTGAAGTTTGTGGCGAACTAAAGTTTGAACGACTGCCCGTTTCACCGATTTACCTGGACAAAGGATAGTAAAAATATATTCATAAAGGTTAAAGGGCTTATTCCTATGCCATCCGATATTTTTTTTATGTTAGGTGCTATGAAAATCAGGTTTATCGCTACGATCTGTTATTTTTGCGAAAAAATTGTATACTCATAAAAATCAATACAATGGATAAACGAATTAAATTAAAAAAAGAAATTGTCGAAACTTGTATAAAAGTAAAAAGTGAAGAATTAGCCATTTTAAAAAAAGCCCAGAAAGAACAACTGGAAAGTGCCAACCAAGACGATATTGATAAGGCTGATATGGTGGAAAACCCGAAACAGGAAATGATGGAGGAAATCCAGATGAAAGCGCAAACCCTGGATGCCCTGGCCAATCAGATAATCGTGCTGAAATCTATCCGCACCGAAGAAGTCCATCAGCGGGTAGGACTCGGATCCATAGTGGTTACCAATCATGGAACTTTTCTGGTGGCGGTGGCGCAGGAAAAATTTAAAGTTGGGAAAAATACCTATCTTGGGATTTCAAGAGAAAGTCCGTTGTATAAAAAAATTGCCGATTCGCCCAAAGATACTACCGTACACATTGGCGAAATCAAATATGAAATTCAGGATCTTTTTTAAATTAACACCTTCTTTCCGCAAATGATTATCCACAATGAACCTGTTGCCTTTGCCGGCAAACCATTAAGGGAAGCCAAAAAAGTACTTATTATGGTGCATGGCAGGGGCGACAATGCCCAAAACTTTGTTCAGCTATCCTCTGAGTTTTATGCCAATGACTTCGCTTTCGCGGCACCCCAGGCCATTGGCAATACCTGGTATCCGTACAGCTTTATGATGCCTCCCGAAAAAAATGAGCCCCACCTCTCTATGAGTTTATCGGCCATTTCAGAACTGACACATAACCTGCACGGACTTGGGTTCAAACCCGGTCAGCTTTATTTTGCCGGCTTCTCGCAGGGCGCCTGTTTAACGCTGGAATACACAGCCCGGAATGCCCGGAAATATGGTGGCATTATCGCTTTTACAGGTGGGTTGCTGGGCGACGAAATAAATGTGGGTAAATATTCGGGTGACTTTGCCGGTACTTCTGTGTTTATTGGTGCCAGCGATCATGATCCGCATGTGCCTGAAGAACGGGTGCATGAATCGGCCCGTGTATTTACAGAAATGGCTGCCAAAGTAACCAAGAAAATTTATCCGGGCATGGGCCATACCATCAATCAGGATGAAATTAACATCGCCAACCTGATTCTGAACGATACTTTATAACTTCTGTTTACTTATTCCGGTCGGTTTTTGTCCTCCTCCACATTTTTTCTGATGGATTCAATGGCTTTTTCTCCAATCAGACCCTTTTCTTTGGCGTGCAACGCCGCTTCCAGTGTATCAGCACAAAGTACCATGTCTACCCCTGCGGCTTTAGTTTTTTCGGCCAGTTTTTTGATTTGCTGATCGCGGTCATCGCCGGTAACATCCCGGATGTATATGGCCAGCACCCTTTCAGGATAATCCCCTACCAGCCGCTGGTAAATTTCAGCATCTTTCTGTCCGCTGTCGCCCACCAGCACAAACGGCAGGTCCGGATAGGTATCCATCACATGCCTGATCTTCTCCATTTTGTGTTCTTTATGACCAGGCTTTATAAATTTCTCCTCATTGACGCCCATATCGCTGAGCAGAAGCGAGCCTTTTGGAATATCGTGGGCTTCCATAAAGCCACTCAGCAAATCATATAGGTTCCAGGGGCTGCTCGATACATAAAAAATTGGATTCTGAAAAGCACCCTGCTCATCGCATAAAGCCTGATAAAAGGCGCTTACGCCTGGAAAAGGTGACCGGCTTTTGGCGCTTTTGGCGAATATTAGGTACGCTTTCCTGAAAATTTCGGTAGAATGGGAAATCATTACCGTATCGTCGATATCGGAAATAATGCCAAATTTGGACTGGGCATTCGGAATTAACACCTCTCCTACTGCTTTTACCTCACCCTGTTCTTCCAGGATGTTGTCTATCAGCTCCACGTTTATCCGATGCCAGATGTTTTCGTCCGGGAGCTTTATGGTAACCGGCATTGTGGCAGTATAGTATCCTTCCTCATCCGTTTCCACTTCTACCGATTGTCCCTCGAAAGATACGCGGACCCGCGCATGCGGAAATTCATCGCTTTCGTACCGTTTGAAAGACAGCATGATGTTCTCCCACAAGGAATTGTCCTCCTCATTATCAGTAATGCCTTCTTTTTCCAGAACCCGGCCCAGGACATGAATTTCCTGGCAGTTTCCATAGCCGATATAAGGAAAAATAATGACCGGATCGAGCAGGTTCATTCGTTTTTTCACGTAAAAGCGCGTCTTGCTCAGTGTTTTGTCCATTTTGTCGAGCAGGGTCAGGGCTAATTTCTTTGGATGTGCCATGAATTAATAAATTTCTGATCGGTTCACCGTATAAACAATCCGAATAATTATTTGTTCTTCAGGTTTAATTATCTATTTGGGAATTGAGGCGATTACAACTAAATTAACAGCCGATTTAACGCGTAAAAATGAAAGCATTTAAAATCAGTTTAATACTACTTATGATTGGATGCACGACCCGTTTAGCCGTGGCACAAAATGGCAAAGAGATAGTTGAACAATACCTGGAAAACACAGGCGGAAAAAAAAACTGGGAAGCCGTTACCTCTAAAACGCTGGAAGGCACCATCAAAATGGGACACATGACGTTCTCTACCCAGATTTATCAGAAGCCACCCGATTGGCAACGGGCAGAGATGGAAGTGCAGGGCGTGAAAATTATTCAGGCCTACGATGGTAAAAATGCCTGGATGGTGAACCCCATGGAAAATGGCGACCGGGCGCCGCATCGAATGCCCGAAGATCTGGCCAGCGAATTTAAAGATCAGTCGTTTGACAGCGAATTTTTAAATTACAAAAAGAAAGGGCATACCATCGACCTGGAAGGCAAAGAGGAAGTGGAAGGCGTGGAAGCTTATAAAATAAAACTCACTAAGGAGAACGGCGAAGTGGAATACCATTTCTTTGATACCGAAAATTACCTGCCGGTTATGATGCGGTCGAAAGTAATAGGCGGGCCGTTTGCCGGACAGGACACTGAAATGTTTCTAGGCAACTTTCAGGAAGTGAAAGGATTGGTTTTTCCGTTTTATCTGAAAACCAAAATCAATGGGCAGGACATTCAGGAAATCACCTTCGACAACATCCGTATTAATGAAGAAATGCCCGACAGCCTCTTTGTGGCGCCCAATCTCAAATAATTTACTCAATGTTCAATGCTCAACGCTCAATTACACCGCGAACCGTGTTTATGGAATTGAGCATTGAATGTGGAACATTGAGCGTTAATTTTAAAGCCGCGTTAGGGTCCATTCGCTTCGGCGATCCGATTGAAAAAGATACGCGACATGATAAGGGCTTCCATTCCATGGTGGCCGATTCCATGGCGGCCAAGCCCTGTGCTACCAGTGATCATTAGGATTCTATCTGTCAAGAGGTACGATAGACAGAATGCTCAACAGGCACGGAATTTACTTCCGCGTCACAGGTATAGCCAACAGAATGACCACCCACGCTTATGTAAACGCGCGGGAGCAGGGTATTATTAACATACAGGAACGGAGGGCATTTAGAAGTTTTTTTGCCCCATTCTATCTTTTCATACTGGCTGTTTTTATTACATGTTTTTGCACAGCTTTTATTGTTATCCCGAACGAATGGAGGGATATTAAAGACAAACAAGCTTTTCAATCTGACGATAATTGAGCGCATGAGCAAGATTTCTTAAATTCACTTAATGGTCATATTATGCATGTAGGCGTGATTAGAAAAATATTCGTTTTTGCCGGCTTCCTACTAAGTTTGGGTTGCTCTGAGAACGACAAGATTAATTCAGCTCCCATTGGACCACCCACCACCACAGCCCCGACCAAAGGCCAGACTTATTGGTGGAATGAAGGCGTTTTTTATGAAATTTTCGTGCGCAGTTTCTACGATAGCAATGGGGATGGCATCGGAGACCTGCAGGGAATTATTCAAAAACTCGATTACCTGAACGATGGCGACCCAAATACCACTACCGATTTGGGGGTAAAGGGCATCTGGCTGATGCCCATCAATCCATCGCCCAGTTACCATGGGTATGATGTGGTAGACTATCGTAGCGTTAATCCGGATTATGGTACCAATGCCGACTTTAAGCAGCTCATAGACGAAGCGCATCGCCGTGGAATCAAGGTAATTATTGATCTGGTAATCAACCATACTTCCAGCCAGCATCCCTGGTTTCAGTCGGCCAGAAATGGCGACGCAAATTTCAGAAACTGGTATATATGGTCCGATTCAAAGCCTGAATATGCGGGACCCTGGGGCCAGAATGTTTGGCATGCCTACGGCGGAGCCTACTATTATGGCGTTTTCTGGTCTGAAATGCCCGACCTGAACTATACCAATGAGGAAGTAAAAACCGAAATAAAGGATATTACCAGGTACTGGCTCGAGGAGATGCACATAGACGGATTCCGCCTGGATGCGGCCAAACACATTGTAGAAGCGGGTGCCCAGCAGGAGAATACACAGGGCACACTAAACTGGTGGTCGACTTTTAACCAGACGTTTAAAAGTATTAATCCGGATGCACTTGCTGTGGGTGAGGTATGGGATGAGACTATTGTGGTTTTAAGTTACCTGGATCATCGCCTTGATTTTTGTTTTGAATTTGATCTGGCGCAGGATATACTGGCTGCGGTCAATAATTCGAATCCTGCACCGATTGTACAAAAAATGGAAGCGCTGAATACCCTGTACCCCTACCACCAATATGGTACTTTCCTTACCAATCATGACCAAAATCGAACCATCGGTGCCCTGTCCAACGGTATTCCCAGAAACAGGCTGGCCGCCACCATTTACCTCACCCTTCCTGGTATTCCATTTATTTATTATGGTGAAGAAATTGCGATGCAGGGGCAAAAACCCGATGAAGATATCCGTACGCCTATGCTTTGGAATACCGGTACCCACGCAGGCTTTTCCACGACCCAGCCCTGGAGGAACGTAAATAGCAACTATGAAACCTACAATGTAGCCACGCTTCAAAGTGAGGAGCAATCTATTTGGAAACGGTATAACCAACTGGTGCAAATAAGAAACAGTGAATCAGCACTCAGTGTGGGTACCTATCAAACCGTTTCTGCCAATGTAAAAGAAATATATGCCTACCTTCGGTACGATGAAGGTACTGCCATCCTGGTGGTTCATAATTTTGGCAAAAAACTGGAAGACTTTACCCTCACCCTAGAAACAACCCTGTTGAAAGAAGGGACCTATGATGTGGCAGACCTGCTATCCGGTAATGTTCAAACCCAGATTACCATTAACCAATATGGCGGCTTTATCAAGTATGCCATTGACGAATTAAACGCCTTTGAATCACTTATATTAAAGATTCAGTAAGTTAAACCATTGCCTGTAAAGTACGATTGGGAATGACCACCCACGCGTTACAAACGCAAGGTAACAGGTCAGATTGTCAAGGTTAGTTTTTTTACACAGGTGGCTACAAACCATTTCAAAAACATTAAAAATCCATTAGATTGGCAACTAATTATGCATGGCAGATAAAGCGTATAGTGCACTTTATACAAATGTTACCACCCATTAAAATAAAAAAGAAATAAAAATTATATAGCTCGATTTTTGTACTTATTTTTGTACAGATTTATGTACAATGAAATAACTTTGCTATGTTAACAACAACAATTTCAGATTTTAGGAAAGATATCAAGAAGTATCTTGATAAAGTAACCCAAAACTTTGAAACTCTTATCATTAATAGAGGAAAAGATAATGGTGTAGTGATTATGTCATTAACCGAATATAATTCACTTTGTGCCACTCAACACGAACTATCATCAAGAGAAAATGAGAGAAGGTTAGATTCCGCGAAAGATAAACTGAAAAATGGTCCAACATATCATAAAGACTTGTTGGAAGAATGAAGTATATATTTGTTGATGAGTCCTGGGAAGATTATTTGTACTGGCAAAAGACTAATAAGAAGATGCTAAAGCGAATTAATGATCTACTGACCGTATTCCTCATTTCTTATTTGTTTGTACTTAGGCGTTGTGTGCTACCTAATAAAAGACAAACAATGAAAAGGATATTATGTGTTCTACTGTTTTTCCTTTCTACAGTTACAAATGCACAAGAGCTAATTTCAGATAGTTTAGTTTATTCGTTGACTCTAAGGACTATTAATGAATATACAAGAGAAAAAATTAAAATTTTAAAACAGGTTGAAGTACCATCTCAGTTGTGGGATGAAAATAACAAAGGAGTCAAACTAGGAAATATTTTCAAGGAATCTGATATAGACTTTATAAAAAGCCAAATAAAAAATCCTGTCATAAGATCTTGGAACACAAAAGAATTCAACCGAAAGCAGAATTTAAAGCTAACAAAACGTGTTAGCGGAGGCTTGCCATTTTTTGGCTTACACGGTAAGGAAAATTTAATCATTTCCCTTCCTATATTTTCAAAGAGTTTAGATACGGCAGTCATTTATTATCAATCATGGAATAAATTACTTTTTTATAGACAAGGCTCAGGTGCGGGTTATGTTGCGGTGTGGATTAAAAATCAGAATGGAGAATGGATAATGAATAAAAATGATATGTGGTGGATCACAAAAAATAAAAAGGCAGCACACAATAAGGCGCAGCCACTAGCCTAGCAAAATTGCGATTGAGTATTAGGTTCGCCAAGCAAGAAAATTGATATCAGGAAGACAAACAAGTCCGGCCAGCGCTGAGCGTTATCTTCCTTCAAGGGCAGGACCTCCATGCCATAATGGCCCTGCCCTGTGCAACCCTTGATAAATAGCATTCCATCCGTAAGGAGGAATAGTAGACAGCATGAAATCTAGTAGAACTACCGACAGCGGCCACTGAAATTTATACCCATGTGGCTGCAAGCAGTTTTAAAAATATCAACAATTACATAGATTGCCACTAATGATGCATAGCAGATAAAGGGTCCACTGTGGACGCAGCGCCCTGTGCATAGTGTACTTTATATGAATGTTGGGCGTTATGTGAACGAAACCAAAATGAAAAAAAACTTTTTGAATTACATTTTTCCTGATACATTTATCTATGGCAAAATCAGTAAACCAACTACTCGACTTTGAAATAGATAAATTAACAGATTCTATTTAAAATCGTATTAGCGGAGACAGTTTTGAAACCCAAGTGGCTTTGCTGAAAAAACAAGAATTGAAAGATGTTACTAAAACCAAAGGATGGAACTTCAATTGGCGGACTGAATTAGCCCAAAACGAAAAAGAAGTTTATAAGCTTACGATTATTTCTAATCCTCATATCATACAAGAATTAACCAGTCTGACTATTAAACCCGATCATGTTTACTTAAACCTGCTAGAAAATGCCCCTTCAATATTGGGAAAGATAAACTTTATGAAGGGGTAGCTGGCAACTTAGTGGCTTTTGCTTGTAAACTTTCATTCCAGCGAGGAGGGCAAGGATTCGTTTCTTTCCAGGCAAAAACAAAACTGATTAACCATTACGTTAAAACATTAGGCGCTTATCACTTTGGAGGTCACTTAATGGTGATAGATTCGATAGCAGCTCAAAAATTAATAGACAAATACTTTAAATCATAAGATTATGGGACTCATAAAAGAACCAAAAGGAGTAGATTTTATTATAAATAGTGAACCTCTAACGAAAGAACAGGAAGAAAAGTTAAGTGAATTTATTGCGAAAAGAAAGCAGGAAATAGCTGAGATTAAAAAACAGAACCGAGCCGTGAAGGCGCCCAATTAAAGCTAGCGGATCGCTGCCCGAAAGCAAGCGGTTTGGGGGTAGAAAACTATAAATTTAAGTTTTATAATCGGAATCGAATAAAAACAAAAGACACCAACTAGCGCGGAAGTTGCTGACGTGCGGCCCCAGGAACAGACATGATTTACAGCAACAAAAAAGTTGGGAGAAAGAATGCCCGGATATGAGTTCCGAGCCAGTGAGGAGAAGTGTCCTGTGAGGACACAGGCCACTTGGGTTGGGGATGGCCTTCTCAAGCAAAGAAATTCTTGTCTTCTTCAGCCAGATATTGTTTTGCTGCTTTTGTATCTATTTCAATGCCAAGGCCAGGTCTGTCCCAAACATCAATTAACCCTCCTTTCACTATTGGATTTGGAAGTCCGGAAATAATATCATACCACCAGGCCGGATTTGCCTGGCAATATTCGAAGGCAATGTAGTTTTCAGGCATGGCGGCGCCTACCATTACCTGTGCCGCTACGCCGATCAAACCGTCTATCACGCCATGCGGTGCTATTTGAATGCTATGCAAATCCGCATATTCAGCAATCCATTTCAGTTCAGCAATGCCGCCCACATCTTCCGGGTCTGGACCCAGTATCCTAACGGCATGTTTCTCAATCAGCTCCCTACAATTTTCCCGCAAGTAGAGCTGCTCTCCGGTATGAATCGGGGTGGTGGTGCTCCTGGTCAATTCAACGTAGTCGTCAGCCAACACATAAGGGGTATAATCGCCGGTAAGCATATCTTCACACCACATCAGGTTAAATGGCTCCAGTACATTGGCAAGCCTGATCGCATCAGAAAGAAACATGCCGGGGCCGCAATCAAGTGCCAGACCAATTCCCTCGCCCAATCCCTCCTTCATGGCGGCCACGCGTTCAACAATTACATTCAATCCGTGTTCGGTCAATGGCCCGCGGCGACCCACATCTTTTGTACTGGCAGAGGGCGTGGTATTATTATAGGAGAAATTCGGGACACTGCTATCATAATGGCCGTGAAACCCCACTGCCTGCTTTACAATGGTAAATCCCTGTTCAAGTTTTCTGAAATTTTGCCCCCACTCTATATAATCTTTTGGTTCGGTTCCATTTCTTTGTACGGGCACACTTCCGTTATAACAACGAACCTGATCGCGGATCTTTCCCCCTAAAAGTTTATAAACAGGCAGACCTGCTAATTTTCCGGCAAGATCCCAGAGCGCGATCTCAATGGCACTCACGGCTGCGCCCCAGGGTTTAAAACTGCCCAACCGCCTAATTTTCAACAGAATTCGCGAAACGTTTGTGGGATCTTCACCAATCAGATAGTCCTTATAAAAAAGGACGTAAGGTTTCAGGTAGGGTTTTGATGTTTCACCCTGCCCATACCCACTGATACCCTGGTCGGTTGTAATCCGAACAATGGCACTGTTTCCCATGATGGCGCATTTCAGATCGGTTATCTTCGCGGCAGGTTTTGCCGCGTTGTCAAACGGTGGCGCGATCCGGTAAGGCGAAGCCATAACACCTGTGGAAGCCGCAAAAACTCCGGCAGTAGCAGCCAGCGTTTGTTTCATGAAAGAACGTCGTTTGTGTGGGAATTCACCTACGCTTTGTCCATTATTCTCCTTCTCATCAAAGTCCGAATTATTAGTTTGATTTTTGTTTTTCATAGGTTAAAATTTGATTGTTGATTAGTTATTAAACTGATCCTTCTCTATTTTTTTTGCGCTTTTTGAGAATCGGAAAATGTCAATTAAGCTACTACCGGAAGCTGTTTGTTCAATTTATGCATTTTATCAGAAAACCATAACGGTCTGTATGAAATTTAACCTAAATAAGGTTAACACTTGCTAATGGAGGAAATATGCAGGTTAATGTAAGTTAAAATAAAAGCCTATCTCACCGTATATGAAATCATCGCCTCATTTATTGGAAATCGGGTCTCTTTCCATCGTATTGATACTGACTCTGAGATTATAGATTTTACCTCCAAACACATTAGGCTGCCCTTCCGGAAGGATCTTATCCCGTATCAATCCACAAGAAAAATAACCAGGTTGAATTTTCGTATAGTCTTGCTTAAGTTGAGCCGACAGGATTTCTTTATGATTGTATTGTATGGTGAGTACCCCTTGCTGGGTTAACCGCAACAGCAGATGCCCCTGATTTTCTGACAAGGACTCACTTTCAAAGCGTTGATCATTTTGCAGGGCAATGCCAATTTTTTGATCGTGGGTGAAAAGATGAAACCGCCCGAAGTAGTCGCATAAGATGCCATTTTGCTCAATGCCTTCCACATAAGCGGAAATAAACAAGGTATCGGGATTCCA
>JBGTIS010000084.1:0-8126 GCA_041745535.1 Cyclobacteriaceae bacterium
TACTGTTATACAAAGGAGTATCATCCAGTTTAGGATTATAGTTTTTGGTTTTTACCACATTATAAGAAGTCGCTATACTTTTTACCTCATAAAAAGCCCGGAAGGTATTGATTAGGTCATGACCAAAGGTTCCACGGAAGAAAAAGTTAAGGTCCCAGTTGCGATAATTAAAGGTGTTGGACCATCCTAACTGATAATCGGGAAGTCCCTGACCCAGTACGGTTTCGTCAAAATCATCAATTTTTCCATCCCCATTCAGGTCTTTGAATTTCCACTTGCCAGCTTCAGTAACACCGTCGTACACTTTGCCCCACAATCTTCCAATTTCTTCGCCTTCTTTAGCTTCTACCAGCGGCGTGTTGTTTTGCCCGGGTGAACCCAGATTCGCGATTAACCTGCGACCACCAAATTCCAAACCTGCTTCGGGATCTGATAATGATACCAAGCGGTTTTCTATATAATAGGTACCATTCAGTCCGGTAGTCCAGGTAAAATCGTCGGTACTGATGGCGGTATAATTAAATACAGCTTCCAAACCGCTGCTGTTCAACTGCCCAATGTTAAGCTGCGTGGTGCCTACTAAATTTGGCGGAACAGGTACGGTAAGCGGGTAAATCAGGTCGGTAGTAATACGATTATAATAATCAAGGGTACCAGTAAAACGGTCGCCAAACATTGAGAAGTCAATTCCTACATCAAACTCGCCTTTTCGCTCCCATCGTAAGTCAGGATTTGGGTTAGAAGCAGGACCATAGCTTGGAATATATTGCCCATTATAGAAAAAGTTGCCTGCAGGACCCAGCTTTAATAGCGAAAGATATGATTCGCCGGGGGTGTTACCGGTAACTCCATAGCTAGCTCTTAATTTCAGGTTATCAATAGCGGGTACATCAAACAAATTGCTCAACGTTACGCCGGCACTTACCGCAGGGAAACTACCCCATTTGTTGCCTTCTCCAAAACGAGTAGAACCTTCCTGTCGTACGCTGGCAGATAGAAAATAAGTGCCACCGATGTTCAGGTTTACCCTGGCAAAGGCACCAATGATTTTATAAGAGTTTTTGTAGCTAAACACATTTCCCAAGCCATTTGGAAAATCCAATGCGCCGCCCAGGTTATTAAAGCTAAACGCATCGGTGAGGAAGTTGCCTCCCTGAGCACCAAAGCCATCATCAATAAATTCCTGATACGAATAGCCTATCAAACCGGCAAATCCAATATTGCCAAAATCATTGTCATAGGTTCCGGTTGTTTCAAACAACTGGTTAAACTTCTTGTTTTCTATCCTGGCGGCTATTCCATTTCGGTCTCTTCCATTCCAGAAGCTGTTTTTGTCGATATAAGCGCTTTTTACTTCATTTTCACGCTGCTGGCTATATCGTGCCAGCCACCGCAAACCGGGTAATATTTCATATTCGCCCTGGATATTGAAGTTAATGATATTGTTCTGTGTTTGCAGGGTATTCTGCTCGATGATAGCAACCGGGTTGTAGTAATCGAACAAAACCTGTTGGAAATAACCATCATAAATTTTAAACTCGTCTCCACTGGCACGAATAGGAGAAGTAGGATTATAAATGGTAGCATAACGAAACGCGTCATCAAACCCATTGTCCTGATCTTTTAAAGTTCCGGCCAGGTTAATGGTAATGGCCAGTTTGTTGTCCAAAGCCTTCTGAGTTAGGTTTAACCGGGCATTGAGCTGGTCAAATCCGGTTTGGCGGGCAACACCCTGAATATCTCTGTAGTTGATAGAGGCGCGGTAAGTAGTTTGCTCACTACCCCCGGAAAGCGCAAGGTTATGCACATGAGAAATCGCATTTTGCGTAATGGCATCGAACCAATCTGTTTTTGCACCAAAATCGGTTCCAATACCCAGCGCATTGAACTCAGCAGCATTCATTACCTCTACGGTTCTGGCTGTACTTTCTGTAGACACATACCCGTTGTAATCGATCGCAGATTGGCCTGCGGTACCAGTTTTGGTAGTTACCAGAATTACGCCACTGGAACCCCGGCTACCGTAAATAGCTGCCGCGGAACCATCTTTCAGAATGTCCATGGAAGCAATATCGTTGGGGTCCACACTGTTCAGGTCAGCGCCTACCACGCCATCGATAATTACCAGTGGCTGGCTATTGGCACCTAAAGTAGAAAGCCCTCTGAGCCGTACGCTGAAACCGCGGTTAGGGTCAGCACCTGGGCGTGAAATAATCATACCGGCTACCTTACCCTGCATAAGTTGGTTGGCATCGCTTACGTTCCCTTTATTGAAATCTTTAGAACTGATGCTGGCCACCGCACTGGTGATTTCCTTTTTCTCCTGCGTACCATAACCCACCACCACAATTTCGCTCAGCGACTGGATATCTTCTGATAAATTTACATTAATGGTAGTCTGGTTACCAATAGGTATTTCCTGTGTGGTGTACCCAATAGAAGAGAATACCAGTATTTCTCCATCTGCCGGCACTGTAAGTTTGTAGTTACCGTCAATGTCTGTTACAGTACCTGTACTGGTTCCTTTTAGCAGCACGTTTACACCGGGCAATGTCCCTTCACCGCCTGCGGTTACCTGCCCGCTAATTGTTTTTTCCTGGGCATGTACCACACTTACTACCAGCAGGGCAACAATAAGCAGTGATACGTGCCTGAAATACGTAGAAATTTTCATATGCACATCATTTAATTTGAAGAATAAAATAGTTAGGTGTTTTTTAAAATATATGAAATTAACTGTTAAAATTAAGGATTAGTTTTATCATTTCAACAAATTCTTATTTAATTATTACAAATCATATAATTTGTCAATTTTACTTATGATTGCCTTTATTATTGAATTTTTGGCAACTATAAATAACAATTAATAAAAATTTACAAATATTGAGATTAATTCGTTTAGTTTATTGCAATCGTTTGCATTCAAAAAAAAGGATATTATCTGGTCAGAATTTTTCCTCCTTTAAAGAAGACTTAACCAAATTATATAAATCGTATATTTTATATAATTTTATCGCAATATGTGTAATAGTAACACAAAGAATGCAGATTATTTTTATTCTGGCACAGAATGATAGAAAAGATCAAGTGGCCCCTACTCAATGTCAGGTTTGGCTTTCCCAAAAATTATGAATATGGTGTAGCATTTCCGGATGCACTAGATTACAGGCGCCAATAATTTGTCCTTTAAAAATATAATCGTTTTCTCCTTTGAAATTAGAAACTTTTCCACCGGCCTGCTCAATAAGGAAAGCGCCTGCCGCTACGTCCCAGGGTTTCAGGTTAAACTCAAAAAATCCTTCAAATCTGCCGCAAGCCACATAGGCCAGGTCTATGGCGGCACTTCCCATGCGACGCAGGCCATGGGTTTCTTTCATAAAAAATTTAAACATATCCAGGTACACCCCAATTCTATGGAAACTATGGTACGGAAAACCGGTAGCGATCAGGCTATCGGTTAAGGAAGTAGCGTCAGATACTTTTATTTCCTGCTCGTCGCAATAGGCTTTTCCACCAAGGGCGGAGTAAAAAGTTTCGTTACGGGTTGGATCATGAATAATGCCTAATATCACTTTATCATGTTCCATTAAGGCAATGCTGATGCAGTAAACCGGTAAGCCGTGTACAAAATTGGTGGTGCCATCTACCGGATCAATTACCCAGTTATAACGTTCCCGCCGGCCAATAGTGGTGGTACCTTCTTCGGTAATAAACCCCGCCTCCGGTACAATATCTTTTAAACCCGCCACCAGCATTTTTTCAGACTCTTTATCCACATAGGAAACCAGGTCGTTTTTCCCTTTATATTCAATCGAGGCGGTAGTAAACCTTTTCCTTTCCCGCTGAATAAATTCGCCGGTTTGCCGGGTTATCGTTAATGTCTTTTCTAAAATACTGTTCAGTTCCATAAAATTCTGATATAAGGTTTGAGTAAATTATTTTTTCACTTTCTTCTTTACAAAAGCGGATACAATTACCAACACAGCCAGCCAAATGGTAGTCCGTCCGATATAATCGCCATATCGAACATAAAAGGTTAATATACTATTAGCAGCCAAAGAGGCGCTGATTACATTTTGCTCCCAGAATCGCGTTTGTGCGGTAATGTCTCCCCGCTGATTAATATACGCGGAAATACCGGTGTTGGCCGACCGCGCTATGCTTCTTCGGCTTTCTATAGCCCGCAAGGTAGCATAGTGCAAATGCTGCTTGTAGCCGGGGGTATTGCCCCACCAGCCATCGTTGGTAATAATAAATATAAACCGCGCGCCCTGCCGGATAAATCCCGCCATGTATTCTCCATATACAGATTCATAACAAATAGCAGGGGCTATGGTTATGCCTTTGCTATTTTTAAATACGGTAGGTGTTCGCTGCCTGCCAAATCCGCCCGCTGTACCACCCAGGTCGAATAAAAGTTCGGAAATAAAGCCAAAAACCCGGGGATAAGGCATAATTTCTACGCCGGGTACCAACTTCGATTTGTGGTAAAAACCAATAGTGTCGGTATCGCCTGAGAAGAGCGCGGTATTAAATACATCGTAATAGCCAACATCTTTACTGAAACGTGCCGTGGGGGTGGCTTCTTTCTTATTCCGGTAGGTGGAAAAACTGGTGATGCCCGTCAGTAACGAAAGGTTAGGATATGTGTTTTTAAATGTTGTGATATCCTCTATAATCTTGTAATTTCTGATAACCGATTCCTCCAGAGGATTATCAATAGCTGTTTCAGGCCATACCAGAAACTGAGTTTGATCGGTTATTTTTTGCCCGGACAAATTTATAAACCGTGCTACCTGCTGCTCGTAAGGAATAAACCGCGCCGAACCGATAAATTTCTCTGTGTAAGGATCAATGTTGGGTTGCAAAACCACAATCTCTACTTGTTCTCCTTTTTCCTGGTAATAATGATAGTGAATGGATGAGTACACAATGGGTAGAACAATTAAAAGAAGCGGATACAACAGCGAAATCAGTTTTACTTTTTTGTTTTCCTTGCGGTTCTTTTTGAAAAATATCTTAAAAATGGCAATGTTGGCCAATAGTATCCACAACGTGCCTCCCAAAACGCCTGAATACTCATACCACTGCACCCATTGCGGCAGCATGGCGAACCCATTGCCCAGCGTGAGCCAGGGCCACGATAAATCCCAGTTAAGGTGTAAATATTCGAACGAAATCCAATATAATACAAAACTGAAGTAACCGATCCACGATCCACCGGAACGTTTGGTTGCCCTGAATAACACAAAAGGGAGGGTCATTAAAGCTGCATTGGCTGCCAGCATAAATATCGCACCCACCAGGGTAGCCTGGTATACCCACCAGGTAGTAGTGGCGTTCCATAAAAAAGTGGCCAGGTACATATATCCGAAATAGGTAAGGGCAGGTCGCCTGTAATTTCCCTGTGAGATTTGCTCTTCTATTAACAATAAAGGCACAAGTGCCACAAACAGAAAAACAGGTAATGGATGAACCGGCCAGCCCAGCCAAAACAAAAAGCCACTGATAAGGGAAAGAGAAAATGGATGAAAAAGATGCTTGAACAATTTTTTAATGTTTTCCTTCGATAACCATCACAATTTCTCCTTTAACCGTTGCGGACGAAAAGTAATTTATTAATTCCGATAAAGTACCATTGCGGGTTTCTTCGTATATTTTAGTTAGTTCACGGCTCACGGAAGCCTGCCTGGTTTCACCAAAATAATCGGCACATTGCTGTAGGGTTTTTAACAGCCGGTGGGGCGACTCATACAATATAATGGTCCTTTCCTCTTCAGCCAGTTTCCGCAACCGAGTTTGCCTTCCTTTTTTATGCGGCAGAAATCCTTCAAAAATAAATTTATCGGCGGGTAATCCCGATTTTACCAGGGCAGGTACAAAGGCGGTAGCACCTGGTAAACACTCTACCTGTAAATTACTTTTTAAACACGCATTCACCAGCAGATAGCCCGGATCAGAAATTACCGGCGTTCCGGCATCGCTAATCAGCGCCATTTTTTCACCTTTACTGAGCCGGTCTACCAGGCTGCTTACATACCGATGCTCGTTAAACGCATGGTGGCTCAGCAATTTTCCAGGCACTATTTGGAAATGTTTTAACAAAATACCGGATTTGCGGGTATCTTCAGCCAGTATGGTATCTACTTCCTGTAATACTTTAATGGCCCTGAAGGTCATATCCTCCAAATTGCCAATGGGGGTAGGCACAATAAATAAAGATGTTTCGTGCTGCAACGCTCAGGTATTAAATGAGTTTGTCGATAGCCTCGGCCAACTTGCGGTCTTTATTGGTAACTTTATTGCCTGCGTCGTGTGTAGATAACTCAAAATTAACCTTATTATACGTATTGGTCATCTGAGGATGATGATTCATCTTTTCGGCAATCATGGCTACTTTGGTCATAAAGCCGAATGCTTCTACGAAATTATCAAATTCGTAATCTTTCTTAAGCTTATTGTCTTCTTCTTTCCACATAATATCAATAAATTTTGGGTTACAAGTTATGTACATCAATAACCAATTTTACCTTTTGGTGTTCAGGTAATTAATAATTTATATTATAAAGCCACCAAACCTTTGATTTCATGTGCCTCATGGTATTTTTTAATCACATCTTCGCTGGATCCCATCATTACGTTGGCGGTAATGCTGATATATTTACCATTTTTTGATGTCCTGGTTTTTAATTCATTTTTTGGAAACAAAGCCATTACTTCTTCCTTTTTGCCAGCTGGAACAATAAACTTAAACATATACAAGGATGGCCACTCGTGGGTGCGGTCCAGTTTAGATTTAAATGAATCATAACTCATATATTTTCCTCCAGTTTTAAAGTTTCGTGTAGTTTCTCTATACCTTACCAAAAAACACCGAATTAGGTTGTGAGAATTATGCTATGCTAACATTGATTTCGACTGTTGGTATTAAATTTATCGATTTATTTAATTAAAAATTCTTCTTTCAAAAAAAATTTAGGAGATCAAAAAAATGTTAAATTTAAAAAATTAAACTTATTATTTAAATAATTATATATCTTTCTAACATTCATTGCTAACTTACCTTTATATTCTTCCTATTTTCCGCGATTCTTCCTGTCATTTTGAAAAACTCCCGCATGAATCCCAAATTTTTTAAAATAAAATCAGAAAAAAAGCATCTTTTTTATACATAAAAGTTACATTTTCTTTATTTAAATTTTATCAAGTACCCTTTGCCTTTGCTAACATCCTGTTGATTTAAAGGCCCAAATCTCATTCATTTTAACAAATTATCAAAAATCAATTGTTTTAACATTCAATAAAATCCTTATTTTTATGTTTTATTATTAATTTTTTAAATAAATGTTTGAAAATAGTGTAACATAATTCATTAATTTTTAGTTAGTTTGTAATGAAGACGAAATTGTAATTTCAATTCATTTTCAACCAAAATTTAATTTCAACCAAAATTAAGGAGTACAATGAAATTTTTAAAGATGACCGCGACTGCACTAGCATTAATGCTGGCAGTAAATTTAAGCGCAAGGCCTATTGATGAACGCGACGGTGAAAAAGCTAAAATAACAGTAAAAGCTTTGGACGGCGAAAAAAAGGCTGTAATTAGAGTAGCTAGTCTTCCTGGCGAAGCCCTGGCTGTTCTTAAAGTAAAAGACCAGAACGGACGTGTATTATATACTGAAAATATCAGAAAGAATCAGGCGTATGCCAAAAGATATGATTTTTCTAAACTTCCAGCTGGTAAGTATGCTGTAGAGATAAAAAACGGAAAAGAAGTTTCCGAGCAGTCTTTCAGCCTGGATAGCAACCAATTAATGGTAAAAAGTGGTACAGAAATCACGGCCGGTTATATCAAATCGGTAGTGGATGTAGAGCCTAATCTGGTAAAAGTACTTGTTCAGAACAACAAGTTGGCTAACCTGACGCTGCGACTGTACGACGTACACGGTAAAATTTTACACGAAGAAACTGTTCGTCCGGAAGAAACCGTTATCAAAGGATTTGATTTAACAAAAGTTGGTACAGGCCGTTATTCAATAGCCATTACCGGAGACGGTTACCAATATGTAAAAAATATTGAAAATAATAAGTAGTGATATCTTTTTTAGGGTTAATGTAGAAAAAGG
>JBGTIS010000085.1:0-1929 GCA_041745535.1 Cyclobacteriaceae bacterium
GGTTTAGAATTAACCCTGTTTCTTGTTCACCATAACCAACGGCATTCAGCATTTGCAGTGCTTTAATACTATCTTCAAATACGCCATTGCCACGCTGCTTGTCTGTTCTATCCTGAGTATAGAAGGGGAGTGATGAAACGACTTCTACATTGTGTTGTTTATAGAACTGTGGCAGGTCGTAATATTTTTTGTTAGCAAGAATGATTGTGAGATTGCAACGCACAATAACCTGTCTTTGCAGCTTTGATATTTGTTCTACAAACCATCGAAAATTAGAGTTCATCTCAGGAGCGCCGCCAGTTAAATCAACAATTTTTAGCTGCGGATTGTTGCGTAACACATCAATGCACTGCTGCATAGTTTCCTGACTCATGATTTCCTTCCGGTCCGGACCAGCATCTACATGGCAATGTTTACAAATTTGATTGCACATCTTGCCAATGTTCACCTGAAAAACTTCGACCTGCAATGGCTTTAAAGGATAAAGATTTGATTGCTCCAGTTTCTGCTGAAATGGAACCAATGCAAAATCGCCTTTTTGTCCATGCTCAATAATTTCTATTTGTTCATGGGCTTCGGCTAATATGCTATGTTGCGCTTTTAATGATTTCATTACATGGCTATTTCTTTCACTTTATTCATCATCTGCACCCCATGCACTAAAGAAGCGCCGCCACGAATGGCACATGCGACATGTACTGCTTCCATCATTTGGCCTTCGCTCCATCCTTTTTCAAAAGCATCGCTGCTGTAGGCATCGATGCAGTACGGACATTGCACGGCATGGGCTACTGCCAAGGCAATTAGAGATTTTTCTCTGGCGGTAAGTTCGCTGTCCTTAAAAACTTCTCCGTAATAGCTGAAAAACTTTTCGCCCAGCTCTTTTTGAAAGTCAGCCACGCTTCCAAATTTTGACAGGTCTTTTGAATGGTAATAGTGTTCGCTCATTGGTTTCTAATTTTATCTAATTGTAAAAAACAGTTATGCCACAGAATAGTTGTGGCATAAGCAGTGAAAAGGATATTTTTTCTTTTTACATTTTTCCTTTCATTGCCGGACAATCAGGTCCGCAAACATGACCTTCCTGACCATGCGGCACCATTGACATTCCCGGAGCTGGCATGTCCGGGTCTGCAGTACTTACATTTGCTACCGTAAACTTCAACCCTGTTGTATATGGGTCTTTCTCACCTTTCATAAATGCCATCGCTGCTTTAGCATAATAGGCACGGGCTTCTTCAACCGTTTTTTTACCTGTAGCTATATCATTGGCAAGGTTGAGCGCTAAAAAATTCATTTCTTCCTTGTCGCAACGTGCAGATATTTCCCCTTTAGTTCTTTCTACAATAACACTGCCATCATATTGAGCTAAATCATCAAACTTGTCAACAGGAGTTTTGTAGTCAATAAACTGTTGCAATAAATCGGTGTGAACTTTTGGAAAATGATGAGGAACTTCTTCTTTAAATAAGATTGTTTTCTTCCAGGGACCATTATTATACCAAACAAGCATATTGGCTGTGGCTTCATTTGGGTTACCATACTTTTTAATTGTTTCATCGGCAACTTTCTTTGGCGTAGCTGACCAGTTTGAGATGATTTGCTTTACCTGACCATTGCTGACTTTGGCTGAATTACCCTGGCTGTAACCTAAGTGTGTTGTTACCAACAATAGCAAGAAAGCTACTGCTGCATTTAATACCTGTTTCATACGACTAATTTTATTTTGTTAATGAATAATCCATTTACAGGATTAGTCGGTTAATCGTATCCGTCCTGACAAAGAGAAAGAAAAATATTTAGAGCCGGGCTATTATTGCCGCTTCCAGTTCATCGGTATTTTCTAAGGCGGGTATAGTATTAAGTTTTTTTTGAAGCAGCTGATTAATTAAATGAGTTTGCTTCATATAATTTCTGCAACCTGAGCAC
>JBGTIS010000086.1:0-1540 GCA_041745535.1 Cyclobacteriaceae bacterium
CATTGGGGTATGATTTTTAACTTGATCCAATAAAATTTTAAGTAAGTCGTTTACTTTTGAAATTACTATTAAACAACAAATTTTGAAATTTTAGATGCGGATACGCATATTGTATTTTCATTACAACAAAAAGATCAAACTATGAAAAGATTACTCATCACCCTGGTGGTATTATTATTTTTTGCTACTACCTCAACCTACGCGCAGTTTTTTACTATCGGGCCTAAGTTTGGCGTAAGCAGTTCAAATTTAAAAATTAAAGAAGCTGAAAATATTATTTCCGGTCAGTCTACAGTAGGCTTTCATGCCGGACTTTTTACCCGTATTACTATACTGGGGTTTTATATTCAGCCGGAAGCCACTTTTACCTCAGCGGGTGGTCAAATCAAATTTGCCGACGAATCAGGGGCTGTTTTCAATCAAATCAGTAAGTTAACCTATAACAAACTGGATGTACCGGTACTGGCGGGCATTAAACTGGGCAAAATATTACGGATCAATGCCGGCCCTTCCTTTAGCCTGATATTAGACGAAGATGCCAGAAGCAAAGGTACCATGGCAGAAGTGAGAAGCAATTACCAAAAATCTACTGTAGGTTTTCAGATGGGGGGCGGCCTTGATCTGGGTAAACTTACCCTGGACGTACGGTACGAAGGCAACCTGAGCAAACTGGGCGATTCTATCAATTTTGGCAACCAGGTTTTTGATACCGACTTCAGAAATTCTCAGGTATTATTCAGCCTCGGTTTAAAATTATTCTAAGTAAGTGGACACTAGTTTAAGGGCATTTCCCCGGATGAGGCTTTGCCGAATTCCGGGCTCTCATTAAGGAGATGCCGGCCACCGCGGCGCGGAATAAATCCGGGTCTCGCCAGACCGGCAAGAAAATATCGGATTACTTTTGCTCACCTGCTTAAACCTCAAAATGCCGGATTGTGATTGAAACATCCGGCATTTTTTTATCCATCTGGTATCCTGTTCTTGATGTACCCTACACTGCTTTAATTTTTTTCTTTGATCTTGTTAATTGGAGGTAACAAAAAGCGATAAAACTGAGCGCGGCCCCCAAATAAAAGGTATAACTGAACATATCCGGATTATTTCCATAAATCCACCCTGATAGCAAAGCACCCAGCCCAATACCCAATTCCAGAGAAATGTACATGGTAGCCATACCCCTACCTCTGTATTGTTCATGGCTCAGATCAATAGCCCAGGCAAAAGCAGTGGGTGAATTCATGCCAAACGAAATTCCAAAAATAATGCTGGCTGCCAGTAATACCGATACGGTATTGGCCAAACCAATGGCTACCATGCCCAGCATCATAATAAGGGCAGCTATTTTCAAAACCACCTTCCTGCCATATTTATCAGAAGCTTTACCGGCAAAGAAACGGGTAGCGATAGAAGCGACTGTAAAACAGGTAAAGAAAATTCCTTTGTTGGCAATACCCAGATATTCGCTGAAATCGGGCGCTATGGTGAGAATCACGCCAAAAGAAAAGGATGTCAGAATTAAGAAAACAGCAGGATGCTGTAC
>JBGTIS010000087.1:0-31771 GCA_041745535.1 Cyclobacteriaceae bacterium
AGCATCGATTACAACGGATATGCGGCCGTAGAAGAGGTGGCCAGGTTCGTACCCAACTCCACACCACAGCAGTTTGTGGAAGCCGGTGGTATTGATAATGGTTTTGAAACCGACTGGCTGGATCTGGTTACCCAGAAAGGCATTTCCCATGTACATAATGTATCTTTATCCAACAGCGGTAAATCATCCAGCTATCGCGTTTCTGTAAATTACCGTGATGTAGGTGGTATTGGGGTTGGCAGCGGCTTCGACCAATTAAACGGAAGGCTCAACCTGAACCAGCGAGCCATCAACGACCGGCTCAGCATGACGGTAAATCTGGGAATTACCCGAAGAAAGGCTGATTTTATTAATTATGAAGCCCTCAGATTTGCCATCATTGCCGATCCTACCGCACCGGTACACCTGGAGAACAATCCTAACTTACCTTATTGGGAGCCGACTACCCCAGAATACCATAATCCAGTAGCCATTGCAGAAGGAGTAACGGATGATGGCAATTTTAAAACCCTGCTGGGCAGCCTGAGAGCTGACTTCGAAATTCTGGAAGGGCTCAATGTAGGCGCGTTTTACTCTCAGCAGTATGAGAACGACATGCGGTCGCAGTATTACAGCTCTAAAATTCGGTTCAATTCGGCAAGCGGAAGAAAAGGGTTGGGTAATAAATTTTCAGAAGACCGCATCAATGAATTGTTTGAGTTAACCGGCTCGTTCAAAAGGCAATTGGATAAGCTAGGTCTTAATGCGGTGGTGGGATACTCGTGGCAGGAATTAACTTTTGAAAATGTGTATGCCGCTAATGGTAACTTTCTTACCGACGATTTGCTGTACAATAACCTGGAATTAGGATTGGATATCGCCAATAATCTGGCTACCATTCAAAGTCAGAAAGAGGAGTCCCGGTTAATTTCTTTATTCGGCCGCGTTATTCTGAATTTTGATGATACCTACTTCTTAACAGCCGCTTACCGGCGCGAAGGTTCTTCCAAGTTTGGCGCGAATAACCGCTGGGGTGATTTCTATTCATTCAGTGGAGGTATCGATATTCAAAAACTGGCTAATTTACCTATTGACCAACTAAAACTGAGAGCAGGGTATGGCATTACCGGCAATATTCCTAACCAGAACTACGAATACCGGCAGCGGTTAGGCCCTGGTGCCAGATTCTTGTATAACGGGAGTTTTGTACCCAGTTTTGGGGTAGCTTCCAATCCGAATCCGGACCTGAAATGGGAACAGAAGGCTGAAACCGATATCGGACTTGATTTTGGTTTGATGGGCAATAGAATCAATGGCTCCATCGACTACTACATCCGCGATACCAAAGATGTACTGCAACTGATCAGTGTCCCGGTACCGCCTAACTTTTACGGGCAGACGCTGAGGAATGTGGGAGAGCTGAAAAGTAATGGTTTGGAGGTAGCTGTTAACTATCTGGCCATCCAAAACAACCAGGGTATAACCTATAACACAGGAGTTACTTTTTCTACCTTTAATACCAAGTTGGTAAAACTCAATGATGAAAATACACAGCTTTTCCTGGCCAATCTGGGACCTCCCGGTTTAAATAACACGTTGGTCATCCGTTTGAAGGAAGGTGAGCCCATTGGAGATATTATGGCTCCTATATTTTTAGGCGTGGATGAAGATGGAAAAAGAATTATTCAGGACCAGAACGATGATGGAAACATAACCCAGGTGGATGATGCCGTGGTGGTAGGCAATGGTTTACCTGACTTTGAGTTATCGTGGAGTAATTCCTTCAGCTATCAGGGATTTGACCTGAATTTTCTGTTTCGTGGCGCGTTTGGTCATAGCCTGGTAAATATCAACCGGGCCTATTATGAATCGCCGGCTACTTCCAATAATTATAATCCGGTAAGAACCAAATACTATCTGCCGGAACTTACCGAACCGGAATCGTGGAACAGTTATTATGTAGAAGAAGCCGATTTCTTTAAGCTGGATAACATTACCCTGGGCTATAACCTGAATCTGGATGCTGAATCGGTTTTCAAAAAAATAAGATTTTATGCCTCCGGTCAAAATTTATTCGTGATCACAGGCTACACAGGTGTTGATCCCGAGGTGCATTATGATTATGGCGGCAATCAGCTTGCCCCTGGCATAGATGACCGGAATTCGTATTTCCGTACCAGGACTTACACATTGGGAATAAATGTTGGATTTTGAAAAATTTAATAGACTTGATATGAAAAATTTAATTAAACAGAGTCTACTATTCGTATTGGTAATGGGACTGAATTTATCATGTACCGATTTAGATACGGAACTATACAGCGAACTGACACCGGATGATTTCTTTAAAACCGACGATCAGTTTGTAGCCGCTTTAGGCACGGCATATACTTCATTGTATTCGTATGAGGGTGGTGCCTGGACGGCACAGGAACTGTCTTCAGAATCCAGTGCGGCTCCGGCAAAATTTGGTCCGTGGGACGATGGGGGCATCTGGGCACGGTTACACCGGCACGAGTGGGAAGTAACATTAGGTTTGTTCAATACTTCCTGGAATATGGGATTTGGTGGCATTTCCACCTGTAACCGGTTAATAGAACAGTTGCAGGAACTGGCTCCTCCCGAACAGGCCGAAAAGTTCGTAGCTGAACTCAGGGCGCTCCGGGCTTACTACTATTTCCTCATGATCGATCTGTTTGGCGATGTACCGTTAATTACTTCATTTTCAGGTGCGGAAACAAATCCTTCACGAACAGCAAGGGCTGAAGTATTCAATTTTCTGGTTGACGAATTAAATGAGGTAGCTCCCGTACTGTCAGATGAAGTGAGCAGTGCCACCTATGGCCGGATGAACAAGTGGGCAGCATTGGCGTTGCTTACCAAACTGTATCTGAATGCGGAGGTGTATTCCGGAACAGCCCAATGGGAACTGGCGGCTTCTACCGCCGCGCAAATTATCGATGCCGGAAAATTCACCCTGGAAGGGAATTATTTCTCCAATTTCTCCGTAAACAACAACGGATCGCTCGAAAATATCTTTGTGATTCCTTACGAAGCCGGCAATGCCAATGGATTCAGTTTGCATATGCAGACGTTACACCCGCTCAATCGCGCGACTTATAATTTTTCTACCGGCCCCTGGAATGGCTATACGGCACTGGAAGAATTTTACAATTCGTTTACCGACGATGATCTGCGAAAAAGTATGTTTATCGTAGGGCAGCAATATACTTCGACCGGCGAACCTATTAACGATCCGAATGGAGCCATTGAGGTTGATTCGGAAGGCAATAAAGATCCGGATGGGCCACCGCTGATTTTCACTCCGTATATCAATGAATTGACACCCAAAGCATTCAGCCAGTCGGGCGCCCGAATCGGAAAGTATGAATTTGAAAAAGGAATCCAATTAGACATGGATAACGATCTTCCATTATTACGATTTGGTGATGTTATGCTGATGCGGGCCGAAGCTCTGTGGCGCCAGGACCCTGGTAGTATGGAGGCGGTGGAACTGATCAGGCAAATCCGGGAAAGGTCCGGATTGCCTAAAATTGATCCTATCACCGAAGATGAACTTTATCATGAAATTCAACGCGAAGTAGCTTTTGAAGGGCACAGCCGCACCAATATGATAAGATTTGACAGGTTCAATGAAGCCTGGTGGGAAAAAGCCCCTTCCGATCCTAACAAAAACCTGTTTCCGGTTCCTGCCAATCAGCTCAACGGTAATCCGAATCTGGTTCAGAATCCGGGTTACTAACATTGGAGTAATGCAATAGGTACAGGGGAGTAATTCTTCCTTGTACCATTAATAAAATTATTGCAAACAAAAGTTATATCACGTTTTCTATTTATAAATTCGAAACAGCAATTGATAATAAACATCGTGATGAAGGCAAATGGATTGATTGTGTTTATGGTAATTGTTCTGGCTATAATTAGCTGTAAAGAAAGCCCTGAAAATGAATATATCCGATTACAAGAAGCCGAGTTGGCCAGCGGCATCCGCTACGACTCTTTGTTCGAAGGGCTTTATTTTTCTATGGAAAGGCAGGAATTTATGAACTACTGTTATCAGATGAACCTTCAGGGAAAATTTAAACAGGGTGGTATTAAAAACAGTTCCTGGGTGGAGTGTGCCCTGGAAAATGAAATGAAACATCCGGCTGTAATCAACTTTTTTCCAAAATTTACCCATGAAAGAATTACCGAAATGCAGGCCGCTGTTTATTACAACAATACAACTTATGAAAATAAGATATTTAATAACGACAGCCTTTTGCACGATGTGTTGAATATGATGGAAAATTGGTACGGTGGCCCTGAATTTATCAAAATCAAAAGTCCGTATTTTTTTAAGGATGACGTTTTTGTAAAAGTAAATGGCAACCGCAGAATTACCGTGTATGAAGACCAGAGCGGACAGATGATTAACCTATGGTATGTCGATTTGCTCGCACAGGATGGGGCGGAAAATAAAAATTAGTTAAGACAGTCAGATTAGTATCAGCATAAAAAAATTAAGATAAACCTAACACAACCCATATGAAAATATTGCGCCAACTTATTAGCACCTGCCTGCTTGGGGCAGCCGTTTCTGTGGCAGGTTTCGCGCAGGAACAAAGAACCGATTATCCGATCCAACCGGTTGACTTTATCGCAGTGAAATTTACGGAAGGCTTCTGGAAAGACCGGCTGGAAACCGTAAAAAATGTAACCATTCCCTATGCTTTCGAAAAATGTGAGGAAACCGGCAGGATCAACAATTTTATTTATGCCGGTGGACTGAAAGAAGGTAAATTCAAGGGTCAGTTTGGCTTTGACGATTCCGATGTTTACAAAATTCTGGAAGGTGCTTCTTACAGTTTGATGCTGGAAGATGATCCGGAACTCCGGGCCTATGTGGATACACTGGTTTCCTACGTTGCCGCTGCCCAGGAAGACGACGGATACCTATACACCGCCTGGACGCTAAAAGCCAACGACTATGCCAACATGACCTGCTGTTCGTACGATGCGGCGGGGAAATTTGTCGGTTCCCGCATGAGCCACGAACTTTATAATGCAGGGCACATGTACGAAGCTGCCGTGGCCCATTACCGTGCTACCGGTGAGAAGAATTTTCTGAATATCGCCACCAAAAACGCGGATCTGATTTACCATTTATGTGTGGAGGAAGGGCAGGAATTTTATCCCGGTCATCAGGAAATTGAAATTGGATTGGTTAAACTGTACCGCGCCACCGGCGAGGAAAAATATCTGGAACTGGCTAAATTGTTTTTAGACCGGCGTGGCCATGGACTAAGGCAATATGACAATGAAAAAGATGCAGAGTATGCACAGGATCACAAACCAGTTACTGAACAGGATGCGGCTGTAGGCCATTCCGTAAGAGCAGCGTATATGTATTCGGCTATGGCTGATATCGCCGCCATCACTGGCGATGAGGCCTATTTAGCAGCTACCGACAAAATCTGGAATAATATAGTGAGTAAAAAACTATATATTACCGGTGGTTTGGGAGCGGGTAATGGCATAGAAGGTTTTGATAAAGATTATGTGTTGCCCAACGATGCCTATGCCGAAACCTGTGCTGCTATCGCCAATGTGTATTGGAACCACCGCATGTTTTTGTTACATGGCGAGGCTAAATATATCGATGTACTGGAGCGTACCCTTTACAATGGACTAATCGCCGGATTATCCATGGAAGGCGATAAGTTTTTCTATCCGAACCCGCTGGAATTTAATGGCACCAGTAAATTTAATCAGGGTGCAGTATGCCGCAGCCCCTGGTTCGATTGTTCCTGCTGTCCGTCTAACTTATCCCGGTTTGTACCGTCATTGGGCGGGTACATTTATGCGGTGAACAACGATAATTTGTATGTAAACCTGTTTGCCAGCAACCAATCGGATATGATGGTGAATGATAAAAAATTCAGCATCGCGCAAAGCACCAACTATCCGTGGAGCGGCGATGTTACGCTTGCCATAGAAAATGAGGAACCCATTACGGCCAACCTGATGATCCGGATTCCCGGATGGGCCATGAACGAACCGGTACCCAGCGATTTATATAGATTTGAAGAAAAAGCCTCACAAAAAGCAACCATCCAGGTGAATGGAGAAAACTATCCTTTTACTATGAAAAACGGGTATGCCATCGTAACCGGCGACTGGAAAAAGGGCGATAAAGTTGAAATTAAGTTGCCCATGGAGGTAAAAACCATAGTAAGTAACGAGCAGGTAGCAGCCGATGCCGGCAAAACAGCCGTACAATATGGCCCTATTGTATATTGCGCTGAAGAAGAAGATAATGGAAAGCATATAATGGATATCCGGTTGGACAATCCGGCATCGCTCCGGCCTGAATTTAAAAAGGGTTTGCTCGAAGGTGTAACCGTGCTGGATGGAAAAGGGTGGATAACCGACGGCAATCAAAAGAAAGAAAAGGTCATACAACTGATTCCCTACTATTCATGGAATCATCGCAAAATTGGTGAGATGACCGTATGGTTTCTAGATGGAAAATAGGTAAAGGAAACAGATTACAACAAAAAACCCCAAAGCAGGATTAACGGGTCTGTTTTGGGGTTTTTGTGCAATTGGCAAACCCATAGTTTGAGTTTATTCCCATGCCTTCTACTGATAATAGCTTTTCTTAAAAAAAGATTCGCCGGAAACCCAGCCTTTTTCTACCATGGCATACATCGCCTTAACAGGCACTTTTCTTCTGCGGGCAAATACAGAAGATCGAACCGACCGGTTAGCTTATTGTTACTTGATGTTGATTTCCAATCTTTTACCTAATCCCGTTTCAATAATTTTTCTCAAGGTAGCTAATTCTATATCAGATCTGTCATTTTCAATCCGTGAGATGTAAGTTCGGCTTGTTCCACTAATTAATGCCAATTCTTGCTGCGAAAGACCTGATTTTAATCTGGCCTCACGAATTAATTGCCCAATCTTTATCAAGACTTCTGATTTTTCAGGATGGCTGTACTTCAGTAATATATCGGCGCCAATTTCAAATGGCACCTTTATCTTAGTTCTATCTTTACCTTCAATGTATTGATCAACATTATCCCAGGACAATGTAAAGTTGTTTAATGCTACTTTTTCAAATTCCTTAGGATTAAATAGTATAGATGCGGATGAATTCTCAATGATCCCTACTTTTTTAAGCACTTTTCTAAAATCAATAATCCTCGATTCGCCATTGTTGAAAACAACGGAAATAGAAAGGTCATTTATCCAATTGGTTTTAAGTATCCTCGGTATTTTAATAGTCTTTCTCATTTTAAATTCGGGTTTAACTGATAAAAAACATCCAATGCCCAATCTGAATTACCAGCTAACCAATCAAAAACTTTCTTTAATTGCTTACCAGGTAAATGTCCTGCATATATTTCTCCGCTTTCGATTACAATCAAAACCTCATATTCATTATATACAGCATGTATATGAGGTGGCCTATGATCTCCATTATAGATGTTTATCTTAATTCCATCAACATGGTCTACATTCGGCATGCATTATTCAATTTTTTCGAAAGGTACCTAATTAGATACGTTCTTGAAAATAAAAGTTTCTGTTTTTTGCTCGTTTTATTATGCGACTTCAGGTTTTTATCCGCATAGCTTTTCTGTACTGAAAGGCAAAGGTTGGGTAACCGAGAGAAAAGAAAGAAAAGAAAATACAACTCATTCCTTACTATTCCTAGAATCATCGTAAAATTGGTGAGATGACTGTATGGTTACCGGATGAAAAATAGTTACAAAAATTGATTATAAATAAGAACCCCAAAGCAGGATTAGTTAGTCCGTTTTGGGGTTTTTGTGTAATTAGTAAACTCATAATTTGAGTTTATTTCCATGCCATCTTCTGGTAATAGCTTTTCTTAAAAAAAGATGCGCCGGAAACCCAGCCTTTTTCTACCATGGCATACATCGCCTTAACAGTAACTTTTCTTCTGCGGGCAAATATGGACGAGCGAACCGACCGGTTTAGAAATACTTCTTTTAATTCTTCCAGGGATATTTCACCGTCTTTAAGCTTATTCTTCAGCGATTCTATGGGGTCTGGCAGTTCCACAGGATGATATTTATGTTCATAAGCATAACCAATTCATCATATTCCGGACTGCCAGGTTTTGCATCAATAAGCTGATCAATCGGGCAAAGGCTGCCGTTAAGTCCTCTTCATTTTTTATTGGTTTAATATGAATAGCAACCATAGTTTCTAAATTGTTTTGGCATCAATATCATAAGCAGAGTGCGTACCAAAAAATCTTAAATAAACCTGTTTGAATAGGGGAATTACTTTGACAATTAATAACCTATCTCGGTTTCCTCTTATTTTGAATACAAAATCGATCGTTACCTATAAATCAATTGGCTTCATTTGGCTGTCGAACTCAATTTTATCCACCTGATTTAAGTTAGAAAGTTCCTGAATACCTCTGACAGTAGCCATTCCGGAAACAGCATTCCTGTCCTGATGGATGTGTTTGATCTGTAAACCATTATTGCTAAATAATTCCAGATTATCTCCCATTCCATGATAGGTGATGAGTACCGGTATTTTTTCAGTGGCTGAACCTACCATGTTAATTTGATTGGCGAGTGCCTGTTCTATTTTTTTTTGTTTCATATCGAAAAAATTTAAAAGTAGTTGAACAGAAAAATTTAAGATAAGAAAAGCCAAAGCTATCTTATCCGGGGGATTTAACTGGTAAAAAATAGAACCATAAAATCCATTATCAGATGCCTGCTCTCCTAAGAACGACCGTATTTTAAGAAAGTTTTCTGAAAACAATAAACATAGCCTATTCTTCGGCTGCCTTATCATTTATATTGATGGCTGGTAAACCATCAATGGTGCTGCTGTAAAGGGCATTGAAAATCAGCTTATAAGTACCCCGCGGTTGCCCGCGAAACTGCGGCCTGAATCCGAATAAAATAATGTTGCCCTGCCCATGCTGTACGCGCATCATAGCGGCTTTGCCGGCGATGTATTTGTTGGCACCCAGCGCCCATCCGCTCATCAGTAAATCCTTTTTGGCATACCGGGCAATTACCTCTACCGGAGGTTTGGGCGCCAGTTCAGTATCTTCGTTGCCACCTTCGCCTTTTCTGGATTTAACTACCATTTCAAAAGCCCGGCTGTTGTTAAACGAAGCGCCGGTTTCAGCCTGCATGCCATAGGCCAGCAGGTGGCTGGTATCAATAGCAGTGCGGATAATGGACCCTGGAATAAAAAACTGGGAGGAAGAAAGACCTTTGGTTACATTTTTTACGGGCAATCCGAATTGGGCAATGGCAAAATCGCTGGCCTCATCAAAGGTAATGAGCGTACCGCCATGTTTTACAAATTTTTCCAGCCTCAATGCCCCATCCAACCCAAGCCCGCCGGTATAAGGATCGGGCATGGAATTCGGTGCATGGCCATGTAAAATACCAATCGGATGCTGGTCGGGAATAATGATAGCATGGTATTGTGACAGGTCTTTGGTGCGAATGTCTTCGTCGTGCAGGGTGTCATACTCAAAATCGTACTGGTCGAGCAGCCAGCGGGTCCAGCCTTCGTCCATATTAGCCACCCACGATTTGTACAACCCTACTTTCGGCTGCTGAATCTGATGTAGGTTTTCCGGTTCCAATTTAATTCCAGTAAAGGTAAGCCCTAACTCAGCGGCAGCAGATTGTAAACGGCTTTCCGTTTGATCGCCTTTTTTAATCAGAATGGTTCCGGCATTATAACTGTCAAAATCTTTGCTGGCCCAGTATACTGATTCACCCTGACGCAATAGGCAATTCACAGCCAGTGCACTGTTATTTTCCTGATGCGTAAGCGCATACCCAAATTCAGCGGTGCCACTGATTTCCCCAACTTCAACAGCTACCGAATCGGCCAGTTTTTTTCCTTTTACATGGAACACATCCGCGATTTTTTTCACCGTTACACCCATCTGATAAGGTAATGTCCAGCCGGCCAGGTCATACGGTGTTTTGGGTGGCCCTCCCGGATATAATCTGATGTCGGGGTAGCTTTGCTTTTCCAATAAATCTTTCACATATGGCCGGAAAGGCTGGGCACCATAAATCACAAAAGTACCTGCCTCGTACTGTTTACCCTCCGCTTCAAATCCTTTGGAAGCCTGTTCAATTTCTATTCCGCCCTGTAATAAAACATTTACCAAATTTACCGCTTCACCCCGGTCCCACTGCTGGTGCGGAATCACATAGGCAAAGGCATCGTCTTTACCACTGGCTTCTATGGCATCTTTTCCCATGTTATAAATATCGTACAACAATTTCTCTTTCATGTCCGAACCCACAGTAAGCGTAGCCATGGCGGCGGTCAGCATATACTCTACCGCATCTCTGAAACGCGATTCGCCTCCCTTCCATGGAAAAGCATAGTTAATGGCCGTACCATCGGTAGGAATACCATTCCCGATGGTTTTGGGGAGAGAATCGGGTGGATAAAAACGGGGTGTGGGCGTAGCATGGGCGGTTTCGGTAAGTATACCAATCTGGTTATGAAAATAAGGCGCTGTCCGCAAACCGCCATTCCACCACATGGTAAACGACACGTCGGACACCGCTCCGGGCATGTTGTGCGTGGCAAAACGGCTGGCCATGGCATTGCCCACGATGTTTACACCGGCTACCACCCCCGGATGGATATTCGGATTAACCGGTTTGGAAAACGGGGGAATAAAAATGCGTGCCCACGAGGGTGAGGTCTGGTGCTGATTGTGCACAATTTGCGGATACCATTCTTTAAAGAGTAAATGCGTTACCGCACGGGTTTCAGGCTGTGTATTCATAAACCAGTCGCGATTGTCGTCGTGGCCTACATAATAATGGTACAGCACCGGCGGATTGGTGGTTTCGTAGGGCGTGCCCAGGTTCTTTTTGTACCAGTTGGCCACAATATCCAGGCCGTCCGGATTGATATTGGGCATCAACATCAGAATTACATTTTCCCTGATTTTTTTAATTTCTGAGGTTTCGCCGGTAATAATATCGTACGCCAGTTCGGGCGGAAACTGCGTGCCTGCTTTTTCTGAGGAATGAATACCACCATCGATCCAGATAATGGCTTTCCCGTCCTGTGCCAGTTGCCGGGCTTCGGCTTCACCAATGCGCGCCCTGGATAATTTTTCACTGATATTGCGCCATTTGTCCAGTTGCTTCAGGTTTTCTTCGCTGGAAATAAACATCACATACATAGGCTTTCCCAGTACGGTGGCACCAATTTGCCGCAGAGTCGCCCGGTCACTTTTTTCGTCTGCCATTTGCAGATAACTGACAATTTCAGTGTAATCGGCAATTTTATAATCGGCGCCCATCCGGAAACCAAAAAAATCTTCCGGCGAGGGTAGCTGTCCGTAGGCAGAAAAGGAGACAAGGAAAAAGATAATATACAGAATTTTATAGAAGCGAAAGGCGGATGGCATATATAGAAAATTTTAGGCAGTTCCGATACAAACTTATAAATAACTACAATATGATTGAAAAAACAAAAATTGCTCGCCCCGCTGTTGCACATAATTATCGCCAGGGTATCCAATACCACATTGTAAACGTTTTAACTTTCAGACGGTTTACATGTTATTCGTAAAGCTATTAACGAATAACCAATAACGAATAACTAACACACTATGAAATTCAAAAGCATCAACCCTTATACCAATGAAGTAATAGAAGAATTTGCCACCTATTCGGATCAGGAAATTAACACCCGGCTGGAAAAAGCAGCTCAGGCTTTTAAAACGTGGCGAAAAACCGGTTTTTCCGAGCGAAGCCAATTGTTTAAACGGGTGGCTGAAATTTTAAAAACCAACAAAGAAACCTATGCCCGCACCATTACCCTGGAAATGGGCAAGGCCATTGGCGAATCGGTTTCGGAAATAGAGAAATGTGCCTGGGTCTGCGAATATTTTGCCGAACAGGGCGAAGCCTTTTTGAAAGATGAAGTGATTGCTTCCGATGCACAGAAAAGCTATGTGCATTACCAGCCTCTGGGAGCGGTGTTTGCCGTTATGCCCTGGAATTTTCCCTACTGGCAGGTATTCCGCTTTGCCGCGCCCAGTTTAATGGCTGGCAATGTGGGCATCCTCAAGCATGCGCCCAATGTGTGCGGGGTTGCTTTGCGGATAGAAAAAATTTTTAAGGAAGCCGGTTTTCCCGAAGGCGTTTTCCAAACCCTGATTATGGAGGTAGATAAAGTGGAAAGTGTAATGCGGCACAGCATTGTGCAGGCGGCTACGCTAACCGGTAGCGACCGGGCGGGTGCCAGCCTGGCTTCTGTAGCAGGAAAATACATCAAAAAAACTGTACTGGAACTGGGTGGCAGCGACCCGTTTATTGTGCTGGCCGATGCCGACCTGGAACAAACCGCCAAAGTAGCCGTACAATCGCGTATGCTGAATGCCGGACAAAGCTGTATTGCCGCCAAACGGTTTATCGTGGTAGATGCGGTGCGCGAAGCTTTTTCCGAAAAGGTAAAAGCCCATATTCAACAGTTAAAAACCGGCGATCCACTGCAAAAGGAAACTACCACGGGACCATTGGCCCGGGTTGACCTGGCCGATAACCTCAGCCGGCAGATCAAAGAATCGGTATCGGCTGGGGCTAAACTGGTGCTGGGCGGTACACAGGATCAGGCGAAATTTCAGCCGGCTTTGCTGTTAAACGTACAACCCGGCATGGCCGCTTTTAAAGAAGAAACTTTTGGACCGGCCATGGCGATTATTCCTGCCAAAAATGAAACTGAAGCCATTGATCTGGCCAACCAGTCGGTATACGGACTGGGCGCTTCTATCTGGACTACCGACCTGGACAAAGGCAATGCCCTGGCCAAAGAAATTTTTTCCGGTGGTGTGTTTATCAATTCGCTGGTAAAATCCGATCCGCGATTGCCTTTTGGCGGCATCAGGCAGTCGGGATATGGCCGCGAGCTTTCATACCACGGCATCAAAGAATTTGTAAACGTAAAAACTATCTATATCGCTTAATATTGCTGTTTAATGGAAATACACGATTTAATGGGTGCACTGGGCGTAAGCCTGCTGCTCATTGCTTTTTTGCTGAGTTTATTTAAAATTATTGATCAGGAGAACCCATTGTATTTGTGGCTGAACCTGATTGGTGCCGGACTGGCCTGTTATGCGTCGATACTGATTCCCTTTATTCCGTTTGTAATACTGGAAGGCACCTGGGCGCTGGTAGCATTGGTTGGGTTAATCAGGTTATACAGCCGGAAACCGCAGGCATAGCCATAGCTTTTACACTTTTAATCATTTGCCCGTACAGGCAATTAAAATATACATTAACATGAAAAACAGATTAATAAACAGAATAACCTTATTGGCCGCCGTGCTGCCCCTGCTGATCCTGAGCGCCTGTTTCAACCGGTCGACGTTGGGCTCGGCCGGTTCACACACCGTGAATGAACATTTCCGGTCCGACTGGGCCAAAGACGGCATGTGGGACCAAGGGGTGGCCGAAGTAGCCAAATACGAAGCGGAAAGAGTGGTGTACGACCAGGTACGCGAATTTGAGTATGTGTATGTATTGGTAAAAGAAACTTTTAATGAAGAGTTTAACGTAAAAACCGACGATTATGAGCGCAACGACCTGTTTGAGGTAATGAAGGTAAACAAGTTTGCCCACATTCCTACGCAGCGCTATCCGTATCATTATCTTACCAGCTTATTCTATAAGCGCGAATACCCCGACCGTTTGTACAAACTCACCAATACCTCCCAGGAATGGTGTGGCAATACTGCTAAAATGTTTCTGGACCAGGGCAATCAGTACCAGTTCAGTTACAACAGCTACTGGGATGGGCAGGGTGTAGGCGAAACCACTACGCCGGGTGATATTTTGTTCGAGGACCAGCTTACCTATTCCCTGCGGGCATTAAAGTTTACCGATGGCTTAACCTTTAACGCCAAAGTTGCCGAATCGCAGGTTACCAGCAAGGCCACCCCGCCCAAAATTTATGAGGCTACTTTTACGGTAACCCAGGAAGCGGATGCTCAGGCGCTGGGAGCAGCGGAAGTTAATACCAGTGAGCCGGTGTGGAAAGTAACGGTAGCCCTGGAAAATGGCAAAAACAATACGTATTGGTTTAAAAACGAATATCCTAATTTATTACTCAAACAAACCACCTGGGATGGGCGCGATCTTTTGTTAAAATCAGTAGAAATGAGTGCGTACTGGAACGTGTAGATAGCTTTTTTATTAAAAATTCAATGCGAAAACCTGCTGTAATCCGGCAGGTTTTTTTTGTTGCTATCAGGTTGATGGTGAGTTTGTTAAGAGGACTTACCTCAAGTTACAATACGGAAAAGCGGATAACTTTTACTATTAATTCTCTTATAAATTAAATTTTTTATTTAAAAGTATAATCTAATTTTACTGCTTTAATTCTAATTCTATATTAGAAAAGTTTAATTAATATTCCTTTATTACTTTCACTTTATACAACAACTTACAAATTATTCTCCGCGGAATACCTCCGTAAACAGAGGAGGTCTGTTTTAGAACTCAAATCATTCAAATCCCTTTTTCTCTTTTCATTTTTACTAACCACTTTACTATGGCAGCCCTTATCCGCACAGGTGAAGGAAACTGTGTTAGATGTACGAATTGATGGAAACTTTGCTTATGTAACCAATTGGGATAAAAATAAATCTGTGAATGAATTATATGTTTACAAACAGGAAGGAGAAAAATGGATTTTAAAAATAGTATTATTCTTGAAAATGGGTTCCATATTGTTGAAGCATATGAAGGTGGGTTTACTGATCCTTTATATCCTGAAGTTTTTTTGTTTAGTAACGTTTAGAAAATAACTTTCCCGTTTGAGGATTTAAAATGATAATTCCACTGAGGTAGTTGTTCATCAAAAAAGACATATTGGTTAATATTCTGTTTGAATTCCTGATGAACAGGCCTGCTAATGGAATATTGCTTTTGATTTATATTTACATTGACACCAAGCCCTGTTTTGGTTTGGGTCATTAAAGCAAGTTCCTTGACAATTTGGATATTATTAAAAACAGCCCCTTGCCAAACCCTATGTACATAAGCCAAAAGTCTATGTTCAATGGGATTCCATCGCCCGACCCGGTTAGAGCGTTAAGGGGGATAATGGGCATGACAATATTTATATCAAGCTAATAATTCTTCTTCGTATCAATACTTAGCTCGACTTTAGCATTAAGCGGCATGTGCTAAAACATGCCGGAAATGTGTAAGTAAAGGTTTCGGTATTTTTATCATGTCATGCTGATTATCAGAGATTGAAAAGTTATAATTTTGCCATAAAAGCCTTCTTACAGTTGCTATTTTTAGTTTTCCCTGTTTGTTTAGAGGGTCAGTTGCTAAACTTACTATAGAAAAGAGTCCTAACAACACGGGCGTTGTACGATCAATGGCTTTCTCTGCCCACTGCCTCTGCGTTTCCACGCCCAAATGAGCTCGTGCTTCTTCAAAAGTTACCTCCACAGACCATCTTCTGACAAAGTAGGTAACAATTTTTTCTGCGGAAAGCTGTAGATCAGTAGAAAGTAGAGACATAGGACTAAGCTTTCCTTCGGGGTCTCGCAGCAATACCCATCTGAGAGGCACTACAGGCTTGCCACTATGATACCAAATTGCTGTTGCTGTAGTTATTTCAATTGTTTTCTCTGTATATCCTACCATTGTGATAGTTTCACTTTTTGCCACTCTGTAGCAGGATTTTTTACCACTTGTTCCAAAGTAGGAAGTCTTTTTCCTTTCTTTCTATTACGTCCTGGTTTTCCAGGCTCACGAGGAGGAGCAGGTTCATAAAGAGCCGCATCTAAACGCAAGCGGGTGATAACTGTAAGCTGTTGTTGCGCAGCGGCCAAGAGTTATAAAACAGCATAACTGCTATCTGCCACCACTATAACTTCTCTCTCTGGAAGCCAGCGTTTCACCTGCAAGAGCATCTGTCCCGGCGGGGAACCGCGAGCCCAATCATTGATCTTCTTATGTGGTTTGCCTTGTTGCTTAGCATAACGCTCACTTGGAGCCAACACTGTCAGAAAAGGCAATGCCCAGATCCGTTGCGCCACTTTATAGGAACTAGTAGCATTAAGCTAATCCAGCGTAGGCCGCTGCTTTTGACAAAATGAGAACCGCTACTACGCACACCATCTCTGTAGATCCCTCTTTTGGTTATTTTACTCCCCCACCGTCTTTCCAGTGTCTCATCAATTCCTAGCACTATAGGACCCTCAGGAAGCAAACAGCTTAATAACTGACTCAGAAGAATCGGTGCTGCTTGCAATGCAGACCATTTAGCTTTACTTAATACTCTATGATACTTATGAAAATTCTTCTCCTTACTCATTCCTAGAATGCGCAATACTGATGATATTGTACGTTTACCCGGTGCTAAAATAGTACCAGCTAAAAGCAATTTAACATGGGCAAACACTGGTTTGGAAAACATCTCAGCATATTGTATTATTATCACTATGAACTCATCCCGGCGGGGAACCGCAGGAAAATTAAGCATGGCAAACTTGTTTGGTCATAAGTTTAACCCTCTTATTTCTTGGTGAGTTCTCTTTTTGTAAATGCTAAAGTCGAGCTTAGAATACTTAAACCAGGCAAATGGATGACTGTCGAATTTTCGAATACAGGAGTATCTGTATGGAATGGAATTCAAATTGGAATACAAGAGGAACATTTAAAGCATTTGCCTATCCACTTAATCAAAGTAAACGCAACCACAGCTTTCTTAATCACCAACGATGTACGCACCGATGGGATCCTCACAGGTTTGGTGATATTCTCTGTGTGGCAATTAAGTGCGTTTCTTCGCCACACACACATACGCCACCTGCTCTTTGGAGGGTTTAAAGTATCATCTCATACGGAGTACATTACATTTTCTGGTTTTATGCTGAGTTTTTTGGCGCTGTCAGCCTCAGGTTATAAGCTCCCTCACTATATTTTCCCACTGTTTCCCTTTATCGCTGTCATTACTTCCCACTACATATTTTCCCTCTCTGAGGCCAGCAAGCAACTGCTTACCCGTTTCACAAAGGCTCACTTTGGTATTTTACACGTTTTTTTCATAGCTCCTGTAATAAGTTTTATATACTTTTTTCCACCCCATTCAGTTTTTCTTCCTGTTATTCTGGGTATTTTGTTCCTGCTTTTCTGGTATAGTTTCAAATCAATACAAGGCCAGGTAGACAAAGTAGGGATGCTTACCCTGATCCAAGCTTTTGCTTTTGGTTTGGTATTAAGCACCTACTTTTATTCATCGCTGCTGGAATACCAATCGGAAAGTAAAGTGGGGAAAGAAATATATGAGAGAAAAGCGCCGGATGATAGGTTTTATTTTTACAATACCCATGCCTATAGCCTGGATTTTTATGCCAGGCGGATTGTGCCCGGTGCCCGGCTTGATGAAATGAATTCTTATACAAAAGGAACGCTCATTTTTACAGACCAGGGATGAAGCAGATCATGTATGACAAAAAAATGAAGTATAAAATAGTGCGTACCTATGATGACTTTCATACATAAGGTTAAAAATTTCCTTTTTAAGAAAGGATACGCGTGCCCAGGTGATTCAAAAAAACTATCTGATAGAGAAGTAGTAAAGCATACCGGGTATATTCATAAATGGCAGCCACATATTGAAGCCAATATTGCCTTCATTGTAACCAGGCATAATGATCAAATTGGATTTTCTTTCTCTGTTTATGTCTCCATCTGGAAAGATCAGATAAGCTACTTCATATACCTTTAAAAGCTTTCATACTTATCCATCGGTACTTCTCTTTCATTGACTTTCTGATAAAACCTTTTCAGAATTTAGATTTCTGATTTCGCTGGTTCTTTTGTAATTTTTCTGCTCTTTAAACTGTTTTAACGTGATCATTCGCTGATTCTTTTCATCCCAGAGCCTGTGCGATAAATACTTTAAACTTTCCTGGAAATTAACCACTGTGACGTATTTATTTAAGATAGGGTTATCGCTGGCACACCGGCCCAGATTATAATTTGGGATGCGTGAACTTAAATGGTGAATATGGTGAAAACCAATACTGCCTGAAAACCATTGAAACAACCCCGGAAGTTTATAATAAGTGCTCCCGCAGATAGAAGCCATTAGAAAATCCCAGTTGCCTTTCCATTGCTTATAATTTTCTTCATGCTGGTGCTGTACATAAAAAAACCAAAAGGCAATCACAATAAAAACAAAAACAATTGGTACATGGATCATAAGAAACTGCTTCCACCCTATCAGCAAGGCCAGGCCAATATAAACGGCTACTATGATCACATTATTCTGCAATTGCGCCCAGCTGATTTTCTTTTTCCCGTTTAAATGAAATGGAAAACGATTGTCGATAGTGAGGTATAAAAAGGGAATAATTAAAAAAGTCATCACCGGATTTCTGTAAAAACGATACCACAACTTTCGCCAGCCAGGCAGCTTAGTGTATTCTTCTGAAGTGAGATAACCAATATCTCCTAAACCCCGGTGTTCCAGTTGCCCGTTATGGCCATGATGCACATTGTGCACATATGCCCACGATTCAAAGGGAATTGAGCTGAATATACTGGACGTCAACCCTACCAGGTTATTCCATTTATGGGATTTAAGAAATGAATGATGACCGCAATCGTGCTGGATGATAAAAATCCGAACCAGAAAAAGCGCGTTAACAACAGCCAGCACCAGGGTAATGCCATAGTGCCAGTCCAGACTGAAGTACATCAATATCCAAATTCCTATAAAGGGTAAAAAGGTGTTGATTAATTGTATAACGGCTTTTCGGGTATTGGGATGCTGATATTTTTTTATGATTTGCCTCCAATGCCGCAAATTCTTCTTTATTTCTTTTTCTTTCATTGTATTAGTGAAATTATTAACTTTTTATGGGCAGCTATTTTACTTCTTGATCAGGCTTAAAGTGCTGATCAGGTACATAAGGGAGGAATAAAGTACTGCTTTTCGTGCTGGTGGCTTCTCACATAAAACTCAACACGCTTAATCTGGCTGATAACTGTATTGATTTGTATGGCCCGGTAATTCCCATGATTATGAGACGTAACCGTTTTTTTTAAATCCTTGCTTTGCAACCTACAGTTGAGGTAAATAGAAACCAGGTTCATTGTAAACTTTTAAATAAATGCGAATCCGCTCCACAGTTACGCGTTTGAATAAAAGTACTTCAAATGATTATAGGGAACATTACACAATTAAGGGTAAGAATTACATGATTCACATGTGGAGCTCAACCTATGGCATATTGCGGGAAATAGAAGGGCACTACAAAAAGCTTATGCCAGGAACTATCTCTTCTTTGGATAGGTTAGGTTACTGGGTGGTTGCAATAACAAGTTGTTTTGCCTAAACAAATAACAAATTCGCCGTTTGTACTTCACGAAGCACGAAACATATAAATGCTACATCGCTTAATATTGGGTAAGCTACCAGGTTGGACAATTACAAAATATGGGAAGGACTAAAATCCAGGGAGTCAAATAAACTAATTGTCAACGTAAATATCTGTATAGATATAACTGGGTTTTTAATAGTTTGTTATCTTTTCAAGTCCAAAAAAAGTTTAACCCAAAGAGATCTGGTAATAAAACCATAAAAAAGGAAATAATTTTATCCTATTGTACAACTATTTCTGTTGTTAAATGCCTGGTACGCTGACGTACATACCAATTCTGTCCAGGAAATAAAAAAACCGGGAATATAATAATTATAGAAACTGATACCATTAACCTGCCAAACAAAAGAAAGGCAGGCAAATTAATAACTTTAATGAAATTCAGAGAAGAGTGACATGCTTTCGATAATTGGGTTTAGGTAGGAAAAGCCAATTATGGTTGTTTGTGATAACAAGGAAAAACAAACCTGCTTATATGAAGTTCAATAGGAAGTAGCTCAGTTTTATTAAGAAATAACTTTCACATGAATGGCATTTAAGCCTTTCTTACCTCTCTCTAATTCATATTCTACTTTATCGTTTTCGCGAACGTCTTCCATAAGACCAGTTTTATGAACAAAAACATCTTCGCTTGAATCAGAGGGAGCGATAAACCCAAAGCCTTTTGAGTAATTGAAAAATTTTATTGTACCTTTTTCCATTGTAATTATTTAATAGGTGTAACTAATATTTAACGCTATATGCAAATAAACGTTTTATTTAAGTAACTACTACCATTATTAATTTTTCTTTGCTGCGACAACTACCTTCCGGATTTCCTAAATGCCAACGAATTTGGTTTGTTGCATTAAACCCTATCAAAGGTTAATTAAAGAAAAGTACCTATGCGTAAACAAATAATCGATCATAATACCGACAGCCTTCCTATTTGCCATAAATTTTAGTTTCATGGAAAGCGAACCTTGCGAAAGATCAATTCAATCACAGCTTCAACAAACTTAATTTTACCGACATTGCTTTTAACCACGTTAAATAGTACAGGATAATGGAAAGCCTGTACATGGTATAAAATAATTCCAACCCTATGCAACTGTGAATTTGCGTTCCATAAGTTTAAGGATAAACCCAGTTGTAGAAACCTAAAACTCCTACCAACCAATTCAGCAGGCTGCATTGGTCAGGCAAAGTTTTGATAAAAACACATTATGAAACTATACATCAAATATATGGTCAGTTTGCGATGCAAAATGTTGGTGAAAGAAGAGCTGAGCAAACTGGGACTACATTATGCAGTTGTTGACCTTGGTATGGTTGAAATTCTGGAGGATATCTCACAAAAACAGCGCGAACAACTCAAAGAAAACCTGCTCAGGTCAGGGTTGGAATTGCTGGATGATAAGAAGAGTATCCTGATTGAAAAAATAAAAAATGTGATTATCGAAATGATTCATTATTCTGATGAGCTACCTAAAACAAATTATTCTGATTACCTCAGCGAAAAATTAGGTTACGATTATACCTATCTGGCCAATATATTTTCGGAGGTAAAGGGCATTACCATACAACAATTCATCATCATCCATAAAATTGAAAGGGTAAAAGAATTGTTGTTGTATGACGAACTTAACCTTACTGAGATTTCCTATAAACTACATTACAGCAGCGCGGCACATTTATCCAACCAGTTCAAGAAAGTTACTGGTCTCACTCCTTCTTTTTACAAGCAACTAAAGCAAAAGCGCAAGAAAAACCTGGAAAACCTGTGATATATGTAAGTCTCTTCCATAAGTATGTAATGCTTATCCCGCTAAAGTCGCTCACCTTTACCACCATATAAAACCAGCTGATGATTTTTGCGACTGACCATGCTGGTCAAAAGTTTCGAAACCGGCAATGAGTCCGGACTACTCAGCAACGTACCCGAAGCATTGATTAACACCACAAAAAAGGCCATTAGGAAAATTTATTAAGTATTCTTAATACTGTGCCATTTAGTTTGAAGTGACAAGGGCAGGAACTTATAAAATCTATTTTTTAATGTACATTTTTATTTAAAAATACCTTACAAATGGGACATTTTGAATTTGAAAAATCCAAAGCTTTTATCATTGTCGAAATCATTGAATATATTCCCAATTCAGTAGTAATTAAAACTATTATAAAAAAAACAACAGGCAATGTAAGCGCTGTTTCATTTGATTCTGGGGAGACATTAACAGAAAAAACATCCCCTTTCGACACCTTTATTCAGGTTATTGACGGTAAAGCTGAAATTGTAATAGATGACAAATCAAACTTACTGGAAACCGGGCAATCTATCATCATACCCGCCCATATCCGTAATACAATTAAGGCGAACATGAGGTTCAAAATGATATCGACTATTATTAAAAGTGGATATGAATAGATAATTTAACAGAGCACAAAAATTCAGTTAACCCAAATATAAAAATCATGGAAAATAAGTATAAAGAAGGTGAAGTTGTATGCGCGAAAGTGAACCCTACTCTAAAATTGGTTATAAGGCGTTATGTTGACAGAATATATTACTGCAAAATTCAGGTAGACCCAACCCTAAAGGAGCTTGTGTATTTTGAAAGAGAACTGATGTGCTAAACAATGCTGTTACCTCCGAATGGATGCGACATACTACTATTGTACATTCCGATAATAAAAATTGCAACCACTCAGCAACCGATCCAAATAAGAGATAGTTCCTTATATAAATTTTTTGTAGTGCCCTTCTATTTCCCGCAATACGCCATAGGTTGAGCTCCACATGTGAATCATGTAATTCTTATCCTTAATTGTGTAATGTTTCCTACAATCATTTGAAGTACTTTTATTCAAACGTGTAACTGTGGAGCGGAAAGCATACCTGTAAAGGGCACGCAATGATTAGAATGTATAAATAACAAACACATGAAAAATTTACTATATGTTATCGCAGGGTTACTGATCGTAATTTGGGCGATTGTATTTTTGAGTTTTAACTCAACAGGAGTTGTTCATATACTGCTTGTACTAGCCGGATTTGTTATACTCGTCAGGCTTTTTTTTAATAAGGAGAAATTATCAAGTAAATGATTGTTCAAAATTTTTAATGCTACATGGAAATAATAAACCATTAGATTTCATTCACCTTAAACCCTGGCATGAACTCAAATATTAGTCCGGAAAATCTGTATGAGCTGAAAACAAAGCTCAGAATTAAATATCCTCAATTAACACATGCCGATCTGTTCTATTCAGACGACAATGTAGATGATATGTTGAGGATGATAGCGTTTAAACTTCAAAAAAACCAACAAGAGATGCGGGAAATAATTGCCGGACTTTAGTCTGAATTCACACTGAAATGTAACTATAGTACCTCCTACTGATGGATACACTTCAATAGTAATGAGATCAACCCTTGTACGAAGCCAATCTAATAACACTTCGAACCATTCAACTTTACTGAAATTGGCCTTAATGCACCTAAAATTGCATAATATGCCACAAAACATGTGAATTATGTAATATACTCCCAGCCTTATGTAACACTTATCAGTATAAAGATGATCACCTTTGGTTTACACAATTTAAAAACAAAAAGATGGTAGAGATAATAGAAGGGAACTGGAATGATCAGAAAAGAAAACTCAAAAAGAAATTTCCTGCCTTAAATGAATACCAAATGAAAATGGATACCTTATCAAGAAAAAATGATGAGCTGAAAATGAAGATAACAGCATACAAACAAGATGGCAAGCAGAATTGGAATTCATTTAAAAATGAGTTTAGCCATGATATGGATAAATTAGGAGAGTCATTAAAAGACTTTACCCAGGACAATAAAAATTAACAATTAACCGACCCCTCAGAGGTCGGTATTTTAACCTTTCATTACACTTCTTTCAGGGTTTATATGCCGCTAGTAAAAACACATCTTATGGAAAATGTCGAAGTTGAAAAATCTAAAGCTTTCAACATCGCTGAAATCGCCGAATACGCATCAAATGCTGTAATTGGTAAAACAATTATTAAAAAATTAACAGGCAATATCAGTGTAATGGCGCTTGATACAGGAGAAGGTATTGCTGAAAATGTCTCTCCTTTCGATAACTTTATCCAGATTATTGAAGGTAGCGCGGAAATTTTCATAGATAGGCAGTTAAACTTACTGGATACCGGTCAGGCCATTGTAATACCCGCTCATGCCGCTAATACCATAAAAGCCCATGAACGGTTTAAAATGGTTTTAACCATCATCAAAAGCGGATACGAATAGCTGATGTTACAACTTTTAATTCGGAAAACAACATGCTTATTCTTTGTATTTCTGTAATTGCTATTACCATACGTAACGCTATTTGGCGAAGAAATTCACACACAAATCAAATGAACAATGAATTAATAAAAAATATGATGAACACAGGAAAAATAGTATTAGGAATATTGGGAGGCATCGCGACTGGTGTGGTCACTGGTCTGTTATTCGCACCCAAAAAAGGCATGGAAACCCGTAACAAAATTTCCAAATCCAGCGAAGACCTGGCGGATGACCTGAAAAATAAATTCAATGTATTTTTTGACAGCCTTACCGGAAAAGCAAAAGCTGTAAAAAACAAAACAGAAAATAAGGTTAAAAACAAAAGGTGAATAATGAATTAGAGAAAGTAAAAAATACTTCATATTAAAACACGTAGTATTTGATTCAGGCATTGTTTATTTTTTGGCTTACTGACTGGCTTTATCTCCATTCATGCGCCTAAAGTAAGGGGTTCTAAATTAGAACCCCTTTGATACTTCCTATAACAACACCGTAAGCACTACTGAAATTATATCACTGCTAAAAATAGTGGTACAAAAATCATTAATCAGGGAAATATAAACTATTCATTACTCAGGAAAATGTGTGAATAATGTAACCTAATTTTAGAATCATGTAACAGTTAACAGGTAAAATACGCGCACCTTTACTTAACTGTATTTTTGATCTTTTAGCACCAGGAATGCTATCCTGCATGAATAAAGTAAAAAATAAAATAGGGATTAGATCCCTCAATAATTTTTTGATTATTAACTTAAAACCATTTTTATAAATGAACGCTACCGTTAAATTCATCACCCCAGATCAATCTGTTTTTTTTCCTACTTTAAGAAAAAGGGTAAACCAGTATTTTTCTGAGAATAATATAACCAGGTTTGGCAACCGGGAAATGGTAATCAAAACAATTACCCTGTTAAGTGTTTACCTATTACCCTATCTGTTTATTTTAACCTTACCGGTAAATCCCTGGTTTTTATTGCCTTTCGCCCTGCTGATGGGCATAAGCAAGGCGGGCATAGGCATGTCAGTAATGCACGACGCGCTCCATGGCTCTTATTCTAAAAAACCGCCTGTAAATAAATGGTTAGGGTACTCAATTTATTTGCTGGGTGCCAATGCGGTAGTATGGAAGGTACACCACAATGTGTTCCATCATACTTATACCAACATTCACGGTATGGATGAAGATATTGATAACAAAGCGATTATTCGTTTGTCGTACCAGGCACCGCTTAAATGGATACACCGTTACCAGCATATTTATGCTTTTTTGCTGTATGGATTTTTAACCATGCTCCTTTTCTTTTCAGACTTTGTAAAACTGATAAATTTTCATCACATGGGCGCGGTGAAGGAAAAACCCTATAAACCCAGAGCTGAGTATGTAAAACTGGTAGGGTTAAAATTACTCTACCTATTCTTTATCATTGCCCTTCCGCTTATAATTACGCCTCTTTTGTGGTGGCAGGTAAGCATTGGTCTTCTGGTAATGCACATCACGGCTGGCTATATTCTTAGCGTTATTTTTCAAATGGCACACATCGTGGAAGGAGCCGAACAACCTATGTTGAATAAAGAAGGGAATATAGAGAATTCATGGGCCATTCATCAGTTGCGAACCACCGCCAACTTCTCACGAAACAGCCGTATATTAAACTGGTATATTGGTGGATTAAATTATCAGATTGAACACCATTTGTTCCCCAATATCTGCCATGTACATTACCGGAAGATATCTAACATCGTGCAAAAAACCGCCGAAGAGTTTCACCTGCCCTACAATGTGAAGCCTACTTTTATGAAGGCCTTATTATCGCATATCAGAATGCTGAAAACCCTGGGCAGGATCCGTAATAATCAGTTAACCACTTGAAAACAGGCAATTAAAATTTTTATATACTTAACTCAAAACATCATATGAAAACAAATTACTTTTTGTTAAATAAACCCGCGGCTATTGCGTTGCTGTTCACTTTCGCCCTATGGGGCTGTAATAAAGGCATGAATAAATCAGATGTAGAGGATAAAGTAGAAGACGCTCAGGAAGCTACCCAGGAAGCCAAAGAAAAAACACAAGAGGCCATAGAAGCTAGGGAAGAGTTTACAGCTGACTATAAAGAAACCAAAGTTGCCGAACTGGAAGATCGAAGCAAAGTAATAGATGATCGCATCCGGGATCTTGAAAAAACAGCTAAAAAATCGGCTAACAATGCCGCCTCTTCCGACATTCAATCGGCTATAAGTGAGTTCCAGGAGGAGAAACAAGAAATTAATAAGAAGATTAAAGATGTAAAAGCTTTAGATACCCAGGATTGGAGCGATTCTTATAAGGAAATTGATGAAGGCATTACCAGAATTGAAGGTGAATTAGACAAAATTTCAGGAAGTCTTGAAGATAATAATTAAATCAAACGCATGGCACTTTATTAATTTATTAATTTATACACCCTCTTGGCCCACATTAATAGCATAGCAATATAGGTGGCGCTAAGAGGGTAGAGGGTATTTGTAATATAGATAAAGAGCGTATTGTTAATGTGTGGTAGTTAGCGCAGATCAATTCTATTAATGGTAAGGATATATACAATCTCAGCACCAAGCATTGTAAAATTTACTTATCCAATATTTTATTTTTAATATTTAAGTAAGTTTTATAAGACTTGTAATAGAATTTTACTAGATTTATTATATAATAATCTGTGAATAATTAAAAAATATTCAAACAATATGATTATTGTATGAGTTAAAGAATAAAGTGTAAATAGTAGACCCATTTATGGACCAGGCTGAGCTGATCCGAAGACTTCAGAAACGAGATAAGAAAGCCCTCGCCAGCTTATACGATTGCTATGCTGCTTCCCTTAATGGAATGATCATACAAATTGTAGAAAGGAAGGATGTAGCGGATGAAATTTTACAGGAGGCATTTATCAAAGTTTGGGATGAATCCGATACCTTTGATCCAGCAAAAAGCAATTGCTTCTCATGGATATTCGCTATTTGTTGCCAGTTGGCAGCAGATAAGATAGGCGAAGAGCAATATAAGCTCGCGAAAAACAAGTTAAAAAACCTGCTACATTTTAATAATCATTTACCCAATGGGTAAGTTGATACAAATGGTGTGAATCCCAGTCAATACACTGGCTCCATTCACACCATTTATTATTCCCGAACTCAGGACGCCTCTTCCCTGTCCCCAATGGAACTGTAATCTCAAACTGTGTTCATAATTATCTATTACACATCCCCGGTTATACCTTAGATGAAACAGGCATACCAAATGCTTCCAGCAATTGTGGGTTGTCTTTAAACGCGATGCAAGCCACACTTCGGAATTCCTGTACCCAGCCTTTTAATGCTTTAAAGGCTTTCTTTTTGTGCTGTGTACTGTCTTCGGCCAACCCTTTTTTCTGGAATCGGTCTTCTTTTAGTGCCAGCAGGGCTTGTACCGATGCTTTGGCCTGTACAATCACTTCCTGGGTAATGCCAAAGGGTAATAGCAGGGTCATGTGCGCCTCTATCTGGGTATAGAAATGCGAGGCCTGCCGAGGCCATTCCCACCTTTTTTTGGAAATACCTTGAATTTTCAGCCTGTGTAACAATGCCGGGTCTTTGCGGAAAGCAATACGCGCTATATCTACATGCTCTTTGAATGCGACCCTTACTGCTTTCTGATTGGCATCAATCTGCTGGGCAATCACCCAACGGTCTTCATAATGGCTTGCTGTTACATCCTGAAACAATTTGGCATTTTCCAGTAGCGCTTTGCCATCTTGTATGCGCTTGCCGGTAAACCCAAAAGCAGCCATTCGCTTCTGCATGTCGGGGTCTTTTTCTGTGTTAAAAATAGCAAGCCTCGCTCCCTCTGCTATTTGCGCGTCGGTTTGTAATTTCATGTCAATATCTTTTTTAAGTTTATGTGGCAAAGTAAAAACAGAGATAATTATGTTGCCGCCGATAAGGATAAAGCATATTACCCGTGTATTATTTTGGGTAAATAGGCAAAATACCCGCTTTTCACCACGAAAAGGTGCCAGATTGTCGGAGCTACTACACCTATGCCACGAATTTCGTCTACAAACCTTACGGCTACATTACATTTGACGTGTGAAAGGTAGTGCAAACCTTACGGCGACTACCCGCCGCAGGCAGTACATCGCATAGGCGCACGGGGTTTCGAGGCACATGACTGGTGCATTCGATAGGTAACCCTGACGTTCTGTCATGATTTCACTTGGTAATCGCTATGAAACCTCAGGTACCTGACCATTTGCCTTCCGGTTTTGCCAGTAAAACCAGGGTACGGGCTATCATCGTACATGTCGTGCAGTATCCCCGGATTTATTCTGGCAGCCATTGCTGCGGGGTACCATGCTTTCGTGCAGTGTCCCCGGATTTATTCCGGCCACCGCGGCGCGGGGCCCCATGCTTTCGTGCGGTACCTCTGAATCATGTTCCTGCACAAAAGTTGGGGGTGCCGGGACAGGCCCGGCAAGAGGTTAGTAAATTAATAAAAAGTGTCCCCGGATTTATTCCGCCCTCCCCGGATTTATTCCGGCCACCGCGGCGCGGGGCCCCATGCTTTCGTGCAGTACCTCTGAATCATGTTCCTGCACAAAAGTTGGGGGTGCCGGGACAGGCCCGGCAAGAGATTAATAAATAAATTAGTACCTTTAAGTATGAGTAATTTTTATGTATATATCCTTTCCAATTCACACCATACGGTATTTTATACGGGTTTCACAGGTGATTTAGAAAGACGGATATATGAACATAAACACCAATTATTGCCCAGTTTCACCAAAAAATATAATTGCCATAAACTGCTGTATTATGAAGAACTTCCTGATGCGGAAAGCGCGTTGCACAGAGAAAAGCAGATCAAACGATACAAAAGAGACTGGAAGAAGAATCTGGTCAATAGTATCAATCCGGAGTGGAGAGATTTGTATGAAGATTTTATATAGTATCTCCACTTTCGTGCAGTGTCCCCGGATTTATTCCGGCAGCCATTGCTGCGGGGCCCCATGAATTTCGTGCAGTGTCCCCGGATTTATTCCGGCCACCGCGGCGCGGGGCCTCCCGCTTTTCGTGCAGTATCCCTGAATCATGTTGCCGCACAAGTGTAGGAGGTGCCGGGACAGGCCCGGCAAGAGGTTAGTAAGTTAATAGAAAGTATCCCCGGATTTATTCTCCCCGGATTTATTCTGGCAGCCATTGCTGCGGGGGCCTCCCGCATTTCGTGCAGTACCCCTGAATCATGTTGCCGCACAAATGTAGGAGGTGCCGGGACAGGCCCGGCAAGAGGTGCGGAAATACAGTAAGGGGAAGTCATTTATTTATTTTAATGCCTCGCAATAAACTCTCATTTCAATGATAGATTATCCGTAATTTATCTTATCTTAAATATTCATTAATAATTAAGTACTTTTTAATCAAATAAAATTACCAACCAATATTCAATATATGCCCAATAATAAAAATCAACACATCATAGCCCTTGGCGCGTCGGCAGGCGGCATAGAAGCAATTTATACATTTTTTGAGCATACTCCCCTGGACAAGGTTTCCTACGCCGTTATTCAGCATTTGTCGCCCGATTATAAAAGCAAAATGGCTGAACTGCTTGCTAAGCACAGTAAGCTGGAAATTCGCGAAGCGAAAAACAATATGCCGGTAGAAGAAAACAAGGTGTACCTGATATCGAATAAAGATTATATGACCATCAGGGAAGGGAAACTGCACCTGACAGACAAACAGGAAAAAGAGGCTCCTCACCTAACCATTAATACATTTTTCAATTCGCTGGCGGAAGAAAGAGGCGATAAAGCTATCGGCATCGTACTTTCGGGCACTGGCCGGGATGGAGGTTTAGGTATAGCAGCCATTAAAAAAGCCGGGGGCATGGTAATGGTGCAGGACCCGGCTACCGCGAAATTTGATGCCATGCCGGTACATGCCATTTCCACAGGATTTGCCGATGCGGTACTTGCGCCGGAAGCCATGCCCGCGGCGATAAAAAACTATGTGAATAAAAAGCCCTGGAAGCCAGCTGTTGAGGTTATAGATGATGAAAATGTACTGTCCGACATTCTAAACCTGATTAACAAGCAACTGCCACATGATTTCTCTAATTACAAGCGCGCTACACTTTTAAGAAGAACGAAAAAAAGAATGGCGCATAAAAACTTCAGCAGAGCTGATCACTATTTAACCTTTCTTAAAGAGAATCCCGATGAGTTATCATTACTTGTTCAGGACTTTTTTATTAATGTTACCGCTTTTTTCAGAGACCAGGAAGCCTTTAAATTAATAGAAACCGATATCATTCCGGAAATAGTGGATAAGCATTTGCCGGATAACGTGGTAAAAATATGGGTGGCGGGCTGCGCCACCGGAGAAGAGGCGTATTCGCTGGCCATCCTTTTCATAGAATATCTGGACAAAATCAACAAGCGCGTTGAAGTAAAAATATTCGCTACCGATATTGATCAGGATGCCCTTAACCAGGCCTCTAAAGGAATATATTCGCAAAACATCGCCCAGGATGTATCCGGGGAAAGACTGGAGCGGTTTTTTACCAATGAAGGCGATAGGTTCAAGATAAAACCCCAGATTCGTAAAATGCTCATTTTCGCGCGGCACGACCTGGTTAAAAATCCCCCGTATTGCAACCTCGACTTCATCAGTTGCCGCAATCTGCTGATCTACATGGATTCGGTGTTACAGAAAAAAGTATTCTCTATGCTGCACTTCGGCCTTAAAAAAGGTGGTTACTTGTTTTTAGGCACCAGCGAGAATGCCAGTGTAATGAATTCCTATTTTTTGGAAGTCAGTAAAAAATGGAAGGTTTATAAAAACACAGACGCTTCCCGTACTACGCCATTCCACCAATTCTCGCTGCCGGTAATCCAGGAGAGTAAGGCATCGAACTTACATATGAGTAACACGTTCGATGCCTCCTATAAAAAAGACACTGTGCTCCAGGAGGTGAATGATGCTGTGATGAGCGAATGCGGATTCGCGGGTGTAAGCATTGATGAAAACTACCACATTGTACAAGTGTTTGGCGATATCAGCAAGTACCTGCTTCGGAAAATGTTTACTTTTAATTTGAATGAGTTATTACCCAAGCCGCTGGCTGTGGCTGTGGGAGCTGCCATCCCCAAGGCACTGAAACTCGGCAAAAAAGTGGTAATACAAGGAATAAAAACAGATACCGATGAAAGCAATCAGGATACATCGCGAACCTCTATCCAACTGGTTGTAAAACCTTTTACCTCCAGGAAAAAAGAGCGGCAATTGGTTCTGTTGCTATTCAGTGAAGATACCGATGAGGCACTGCCTGTAGAAGAGTATGAACAGTTCGATCAGCAGCTTCATACCCATGAATATGTGGCTGAGCTTGAAGAGGAACTCAAAGAAACGAAGGATAACCTGCAAACGGCACTCGATAAACTGGAAGCGCAGAACGAGAATACCCAATCTTTTAATGAGGAGATGCTCTCGGCCAATGAGGAGATGCAGAGCAGCAATGAGGAACTGGAATCGATTAATGAAGAACTGCAAACCATTAATCACGAATATCTGCAAAAAAACAAAGAACTGGCTGTGCTCAACGATGACCTGGACAATTACTTCCGAAGCAATGTAAATGGACAATTGTATATTGATCAGGATTTGTTGTTGAAAAAATTCTCGCCAGCCGCTGTGCAACACATCAATCTCAGGGAAAGCGATATAGGAAGACCCATCAATAATATTACCACCAACATTAAATTTGACGCGTTGGCTGAAGATCTTAAAAAAGTAATCCATGATGGAGAAATTATTACCAGAACGGTACAATCTTCCACAGGAAAGTGGTACCAGATGACCACCATGCCCTATATGCGGCACTCCGAGCACAAGCAGGATGGCGTTATTATTACATTTACTGATATAACCCATCTGAAAAAAGCACAGGAAGACCTGGACAATCACCTTAAACAATTAATGCG
>JBGTIS010000088.1:0-5589 GCA_041745535.1 Cyclobacteriaceae bacterium
CAGGGGATAGTATCGTATAAGCGGCCCCAACGGCTATTCTTGAATTTGTACCATAATGCCTCACTTGTTTCTTCCTCGAAAAACAGGTTCTTTCCCATAGCTTCTTTGAGTTCTTGTCAATCGCGAAAAAACCGAAAACCCCTCAGAAATTGGATATATTCCACCTTTTTGAGGGTTTCTTTTGTTATTTCCCTAATATAATGACTTGATTATCAATAGATTGTCTCACCTAAAGGTGAGCCTAACTATAATACTAATGAAGTTCCGGTGCAATCTGATCAGCAGCAGTTACTCCGGGTGGCAACGCTATAATCTTCAGGTTGCGAAAGTGAATCTTCGCGCCCTCAGATTCCAGGCACAGATATCCTTTCTTTTGCGATGACCGGCTGATGCCATTCACAAACTTACCGTTCACCGAGAGTTTGATGACTCCATCAACACACACCACCTCATAGCTATTCCAGATTCCTTTTCCTTTGGCCCGGTTTTCTACAGATTTGCTGCGGGTACCCCTGGGATTGTCGGGCGCGGTTTCTACGCCACCAACTCCGAAGAGTTCACCATGCACATAAGCAATGGGCGGCGTAACACCATTTCGCTTATTCAACTTTACCCAGTCCAGCTCCAGCATTTGTACTTCTACCCCATCGGGCAAGCGCGATTTCTCATCAGGATTGGCAGCGCTCCATACAAAAATACCTGAATTTCCGCCCGCTTCCATATGCTTCCATTCTACATGCATTACAAAATTCTCATATTGCTTCTCAGATCGCACCACACCGATAGGATGACCGGTGCAGATCAACTCCTCACCCTGTACCGTCCAGGTGTCGGCCCCGGTATTTACGTCAATCCATTGTATAAGCTCATCGTTCTTGTTTTGTGCATTTCCTTCAGCAGTAATACTTTCAAGGGGCATTACTTTTCCGAACTTAAATAGGGGATCTTGTGAATAAGAAAAACTGTGCACACACAGTATTGCGATAAAAGATAATAAGGTAATCAGGGTACGCTCCGAATTTTTCATTGAACTTCACTTATAATTTAAAACCGCCCCAATTTATCATAAAGTTTTGGTATGCCTGATAAAACCGCGAAAATATCGAAGGCAGTTTGGTACAAAACACCTGCTAATCATTCCGCAAAGTATCAGCCGGATTCTCCGATGTGCTCTTTAAAGTTTGCAGGCTGATGGTAATGAGTAAGATGGCCGCGATAACGCCCAATGTAAACACATAGGTCAATATTGATATATCAATTCTGTAAGCAAAAGTTTGTAACCAGCGGGATACATACAGATAACTGATTGGAATGGCAATCAGGCCGCCCAATACCATTACCAGTAAATATTCTTTACTAATCATCCGGATCAGGGCCGGCAGGTCGGCACCCAATACTTTTCTGATCGCGATTTCTTTTACCCTGGTTCTGAGCGAATAGGCAATCAGGCTAAACAATCCCATGAACGCTATAAAAATAGCCAGGGCACTTAGTGTATACAGCAACTGCAATTGTACCCGTTCATTTTTATACAGATTTTCATACAAATCGTCCAGGAAACGATACTCCATCGGATAAGCAGGAAAAAGTTCATCCCAGGTTGCCTGTATCTTTTCTATGGTTTGCCGCATCTGGCTGGTTTCCACTTTGATCAGAAACGTACGCATCCAGATTGGTTCAAACGTCATAATCAGCGGGTCTACTTTGTTCTTCAGTGTTTCCTGATTGAAATCTTTCACCACGCCGGTAATAGGACCCGGCGCCAGTTTAAATTCACCGATAGACCAGCTTACCTGTTCGCCAATGGCTTCTTCGGGCGAAGTCCACCCCAATTGCTTCATGGCCGTTTCGTTGATCAGATACGTTCTCTTTTTGTTGAACAGATAATCCTGTATGGTGTTTTCCTCTGTAAGTTCAGGAATGGGTTGGTACTGGGCATTGCTCAAGCTATCTGCTCCTGCCAGGAACCGCATGCCCATCAGTTGGGTAAAATCCGGATCGATAAGCTGAACATCTATGATAGGTGCCTCCTCCGCATTGCTGTTTTTCCCCTGCACCAGCACAGGCCCTGCATCCCGGATCTCCCGCGACGGTACTTCCATGCATCCGGCTACGCCCAGTATGCCGGTTTGCGCAAGCAGCCTGTCTTTAAAAGTTTTAAAACCTTCTGTTACTTTATCGGGTACATTCGGAATGGCCAGCACCTGCTCTTTTACGATGCCCAGGTTCTTATTATTAAGATACCGAAACTGATGGTAGGCAATCAATGCACTACCCATTAACATAATAGATGCGGCAAATTGCAGGGTAACCATCATGCGCTTTACGTTGAACGAACTTCTGCTTCTGACGAAAGTAAATGCTTTGTTGTGTTTAATTACTTCCAATGCCTGGAAAGAAGTGAGGATGAAAGCCGGGTATAATCCTGATAAAACGCCACATACCAGTGCCAGGAGCAGCATACCGGCAGCCAGCCCTTTCAGGTTAATCAGAAAGTCAACTTCTGTAAGGGTTTTAAAGTAAGGAAACGCGACATAAGCAATCAGTCCGCCCATGCCCACAGCCAAAAGATTATACAACACCGACTCGGTTAAGGAATGCATAAGGACCTGCTTTTTGCCGGCACCCAAAATTTTCCGCATACCCACTTCCTTCAACCTGCCCATCGACATGGCAGCGTGCAGATTGATAAAATTAATCATAGCGATGAGCAGAATAAAAAGCCCCACAAAGAAAAACAGCGTTACATACAAGCCGTTCCCATTGGGAACAATTTCACGGGCCAGATTAGAGGTAAGGTGGATGTCGGGCATAGGTTGAAACTCAATGGAAACTTTTTGGGCGTCTTCTTTCTTCTCGAACTTCTGGATAAACGTACTCATTTTTGCCTGCACATCAGCGATGCGGCTGCCTTCCCGCAAAAGCGCATACACATATGCCCAACCTGCCCGCTCCGACGCATCTTTAAAGGAAAGCAGCATATCCACAGGCAAATGGGTGTTGGAAGGCAGATCTTCCATAACTCCGGTTACTGTATACGGGGTTTCCTCGGCCGTCCAGTCGCCCACCATAAACACCTCTTTACCCACTGCATCGGTATGACCAAAATATTTTTCGGCAACCGATTGGGTAATTACTACAGAATAAGGTTTTTCGAGGGCAGTTTGCGGATTACCTGCCAGCAGCTTAAAATCAAAGACGCTGAAAACTGTCGGATCAGTAATATAGGCGTGTTCCGGTCTGAATTTCTCCTGTCCTACCCGCGCATATTTGCGTTCCTGATTCTGAAACCGGATCAACGTTTCAATTTCCGGCAGTTCATTGGGCAGTTCATTGATGTAATCTACCGGAACTCTGGCCCAGTGTACGTCGTAATCGCCACCGGAGGAAAAGTGGTAGGTAGGCCGGAAAATTCGGTCAGCCCTGGCATGAAAGTTTTCAAAACTGGTTTCGTAATACAGATAAATAGCGATGAGTATGCAGGCAGAAAAGGCAATGCCCAGCCCCAGGATGTTCATGGAGGCGTACAATCTGTTTCTGGAAAAATTCCGGAGGGTAACTTTCAGATAGTTTTTCAGCATAGGAAGAAAATTATGAAAATAAATCTATTTATTAAATAGCTTTAGAGTATTTTCTGTTTGGTTTACAAACTTTCCATCGTAGTTACTGCCCATATAAGCGCCCCAGGGTATGGGTTTGTTAACCGGTATGGAAGTAGCCAGTTTCCGGATGTGCACACCACTGTCTAAACCAATTTTCAGTGAATCTCCATTGACACAATAAATCACATCCATCAACTGATCATCATCCAGGTCGCCAATCCAGGGCGTAGAAGAAGTATTCATCCCCTGTACCGGTTCGCCAACCTGGTAAGTAGTATGGTTAAAAAAATCGAAAATCATCAGAAAATTGTAATGATACGTCCATATTAAGTTCACTACCTGATAATTTACATTAAGTAAGACATCATCCCTGCCATCGCCATTAAAATCGGCTACTACCGGCGATGAGGTTTGGTAATAACCCACAGAATCGCGGAAGAGTATTTCTCCGTTTTTACCATCCACCAGCACCTGCTTCGACCAGCTTAACTCAGGCCAGACACCCGTGGCGAAAGAGGCGAAAAAATCAGGCGTATCGTCGGTATTAAAGTGGCCCACTGCCAGCGAACTGTACGCTTCTGTTCCCGGCAACGTAATGCTCCAGAGTTTCTCATTGGTTTTTCCATTAATGGCGATCATCCGGCCGTCTACCGCATTGGTAATTATATCTTTAATGCTATCGCCCGTAATATCGGCCAACACCGGAGGTGCGATGAATCCTTTTGTATCGGAAGTGGCTAATGATATGGATGCGGACAGGTCTTCCCGCAAAATTTCCGCGAGCGTGGTTCTGAACAAGTGCCCCGGAATGGTTTCACCACCCGTTCCGAAAATCACATCAAGGGTACCATCGTCTCCCAGATCATCGGTTACGATAGACATGTAAATTTCTTTTTGGTCGGGCATCATGGCTTTGGCAAGCAGTTGCCCCTTGTTGCCATCAATTACCATCAGGCTGCCGGGGTGTCGGTTTACCTCATGCGCCGGGGCCAGCACATCGCCACCATTGGCTACCAGAATTTCCGGATAACCATCTTCGTTCTGATCGGGAATAAACTGGGCATTGTAAAAGTTAAACAAATTATGAAAACGAGCACTGTCAAGTGGATTTTTTGGTGTGAAAAATTCCCATAACAGCTTCCCATTCTTTCCATTAATGGCTTTTAATTCAGCAGACCTGCCATTAATGACCACGTCTGTAATGTGGTCGCCATTCAGGTCGGCAAAAGCGGCAGAGCCAAACATCTGGTCGCGCGACGAAACATGCCATAACATTTTACCATTGGCACCATTCAGCGCTACTACAGCGGTATCGCAAGGGTGAAACTCCAGTTTGCCCAACCCTACGATCACATCCGCTACGCCATCATTGTTTACGTCAGCCACATGCGGTGAAGAAAACGTGGTTATATGATTGATTTTTACCGTCCACGACTTATCTCGAAACAAAAAGAATGAAGTTAGTACCAACCACACTATACTTATACCTATAATTACCTTTGCCATCGCATCAGGAATGTTTTATTGTATTCGAAATACAATGTATTAATTTAATATTGAACATTAAAAAAACCGGACTGATAACCCAGTCCGGCTTTAATAAAGTTTGTGGAATAAGATGTTAAAATGCCTGTTCATCGGCACTGGGGCCGTAGCTGCCGGGAATAGGGATGTTCAGCAAGCGAAGGTACACACCCAACTGTGCCCGGTGATGGATGGTTTGGCTAAACGCATGCCGGATGGTTTCACCTTTGGTATTCACCATATAAATGCTGTCACCCTCTCGTAAGGTCCAGCTTTTTTCTAATTCTTCATCGGTAACCTCTTTCAAATGCGCTTTGCCATCGGCCAAATTGCTTTCATAATAATCTAATAGCTCACCGGTATGGTTAATATCCTGAGGATTGTAGGGACTATTGGCGAAATCGAGTCCGTCGGTGGTGATGGCCATGGTAATCCACGAAGGCAAGTCGGCAATGTGGGTGGC
>JBGTIS010000089.1:0-3820 GCA_041745535.1 Cyclobacteriaceae bacterium
AGGAAAGAACGGTGTATACCAGGTAGCACGCAGTGTTTGGTAGCGATGGGGTGCGTTATACCTGGCAGATATTACATGATCGGGGTAAAACACCTTGTTTTACCTGGAATATCTAAGGGAATCGGTAGTACACAGTGAGCAAAACCTGGTAAAACTGACGGAAATGTAAGGATCAGGTAAGTTCTGCCTGGTAGCACGCATTGTTCAGTACGAATGCAGTGAGTTATGCCTGGTAAAATTGATACTTTCGCTACTAAACAATTATGCCTGCCACCTTCTCTTTTCGCTCAGAGTGACCTGCAAGGCACTCTGAGAAACATTTTTTCTTACATGCGTGACAAATAAGGGTATATACGTTTTACTTTGGGATAGGTAGCCTCTAAATTTATGTTCTTATCAAAGAAAATATGCTCATATGAAAAAGCAATCCATCACCGCGGAGATCGAACAGGCACAGGTCGCCATTGAAAACACAATGAACCAGCCCGAGATTCAGAAGAAACTGGCGACATACAACTACGATCGTAAAAAGATGCTGGAAGGCAAAGGCCTGTACGAAACCATGCGCCTGTTGAACAATACCAAGCAGGATAAATACGGCAAACAATATGCGAGTACCGATGCCCTGCAGGTACAAATGAAGGAGGTAAAAGTCCGTTACCGGCGGCATCTGAAAAGCGCCCGGCTGGCTTTTGAAGACCAGCGGGGTGTTATGGAGCAATTGCAGCTCAAAGGCAAGCGCAAACCGGATACCGTTGGCTGGCTGGAGCAGGTATATACTTTTTATAGTAAAATAGGGGAGTTTACCGAACAGATGAGCCGCTACAATGTGAGCCCGGAAGAATTGTCGCAAACCCGGGCCATGGTAGAAGCCCTGTACAGTGCCCGTCAGCAGCAATTACAAAGGAAAGGCGATGCCCAGCATGCCACCGAAAAACGCGATCAGGTCCGTAAGGAGTTGAAAGCATGGATGAGCCGGTTTAAAAAGACCGCCCGGCTGGCCTTGCAGGACGACCCGCAACTGCTGGAAGGATTGGGTATTTTTGTGCCCAGCCGAAAAGTGTAACGCTCTAGGCCAATCCCACTGGCACATGGATGTGCATTCCGAGGTGGCCATCTCCGAAGCTCAGAGTCCTCTACGAGTGACTCTGAGTAACTAGCAGAGTTCTACGAGTGACTCTGAGCAGAAACTGATACAGCGTTACGGGTGGTTATGCGTACTCTTTGTCTCAACAATTCTTCTGACCTCTTTTATAAGTAAAGGAAAGGCAGGCTCAGTCATGTTGTGGCCGTAACCATCCAGCTCATACAATACGGTTTCCTTGTGGCCTGCGATTTTCATCATGCGCATCATGTAAGCATTTTCCTCATACCTACCCAATAACTCCAGTTCTCTGTCGCCGGTAATCAAAAGTAAAGGAGGGGCATCGGCCCGCACGTGGTACAGCGGAGCCAGGTCATCAACGATGGGCTGGGTGCCGGGAATTCCTCTTTCCTCCCGTATCGTAAAATGGGTGATGGTGTGGCCGCTGAACGGAATCAGCCCCGCAATGCGATTGGCATCAATATCATGGACTTGTAACCAGCGCTTATCCAGACCCACCATGCTCGCCAGATAGCCGCCCGCAGAGTGTCCAGAAACAAAAATAAGGGAAGAATCTCCGTCTAGGGTACTAATATTATTAAATGCCCAGGCCACCGCGGCTGCGGCGTCTTCAATATATTTGGGAGCATTTACTTTGGGGTTTAACCGATAGTTTACCCCTACAATACCCACCCCTTTTTCTTTGAGTGCTTCAGGAATTTCTTTACTGCCCCCGGTTAACCCTCCGCCATGAAACCATACGATGGTGGCATAGCCTTTTATGTTTTCAGGATAATACACATCTAACACGCACCGTTCCCGCATATAGGCATCCGTCCGGTTTGCCGAATCGCTGTAGTAGGGGATGTTTAATTTCGTAAGGTATTCGGACTCCTGAGCGAAAACGACAGTGCCCGCACCGATGAACAAAATTAAGAGCAGCAACTTTTTCATTTTCAAATAAGATTTGGTTACAGAGTGATTTATGCGTTTGTAAAATAATTCAAAACCCATTAAGATAAAAATACCTGATCCTGCAGGCATGGCCGCTACTCTGTTCATCTTTAGCTTTGGCGATCCGTAATTCCAAGGTATGCTCATCATGGCTTAATCCGCTGGCCAGGGTATAATACCAGGGCAGGTGAAGCTGCTTGCTCCATGGGGTAAATAAATTTAATGTTTGCCAACCCTTTTTATCTATTCTGTATTCAATCATACCGGCATCCTGTCCGGCAGCTACGGATATGCCAATGGCATTCCCTTCAAAACTCATGCGCAACGTACCACCGGGTAACGTACCACCGGGCTTTTCACCAATCAGCATGGGTACGTTTGTATAGTTGGGCCGGGTGCCGGTACCATCTTCCGGTTGCCACAATGGATCTATATTCCATCCCCGAACAGGTTTAATGGCTGAAATATCAATCAAATGCCCCTGGTCATAACAAGCCTCATTTAGTTTATTTGGAAGGGCATGGGCGGTTATTTTGTTATTCACATCCAAATGGCCGGAAAAGGCCTGGTCAAGAAACTGTATCATTGAACGGGCATAAATTCCCTGTCCAAAAGGGGAGGGATGCAGGTCTTTGAAATCGTTTTCCCAGGTAAACTCACCGTGCGCTATTCTTTCGGTGACTTCTTTTGCCAGATTAATGGTAGGAATGTTGTAATGCGCAGCTACTTTATTATGGTTGCTGATCACTTCAGGCTCTCGCCCTGCGCTGTAATCTTTTATCTTATCAGGATCCACAAAATGCATCATCACCACATCAGTGGTGGGATTAACATTTCTCAAATGCCGGACGATTCCTTCCATGGCTTTGATCTGCTCTTCTGAGGTTCTGCCATTGGTGGCGTCATTTACAGCCGCTTCTTCAAACAGCAGGTCTACACGCCCCTGCGCCAGCACGTCACGCTCTAACCGGAAAGCGCCGGGCGTACTTCCCATAGAGGGTATACCCGCCGCGATAAACTCAAACGCGGTGTCAGGAAAACGCTTTTCAAGGTATGCGCATACGCTATCGCGCCAGCCGGGATTATGGGTGATGGAACCGCCCAAAAATGCTACACGTCCCTTTTTATCACGTTCAAACCGGAGTCTGGAATTCTGAAGTCCTTCCCGGATTTGATGATATTCGGCTGAGGATAAAGGCATATCCGGAAGCACATTGTATTTTATAAAATCAGCTACCAGGCGTGGGGTTTCAATTGGGAAATGATGTCCCTGTAATTCCTGCTTCCCTTTGGTACAGGGCACCACGGTAGCCACGCCGCCCAATCGGAGGTAGGTGTTAATCAGCGGGAAGGAATTCTCTTCGGGAGGTACAATTTTATCTTCCAGACTAATCATATGCAATACCGGTACCTTTGCTTTGGCCAAAGCTTCCAGGTTATCGATGGGGTTGTCTGAATACGCCTTCGCCTCGTCATCAGAACGGAAATCATATTCCTTTTTCAGTTTAGCCCAGTCATCGGCACTGCCTTCACCGGCGCCAAAGCCTGCCGGCCAGCTTTTGAAATCGCATACCGGCGCTTCGGCGTAAACGCAGGCGACTTTTTCGGGATTTCTCTTGGCCCAGTTGTACACAAACAGGCCGCCTCGGCTTACCCCTACCAGGGCCATTTTTTTATTCAACTGGTAATTGTCAGTTACATATTGGTATAAATGATCCCAAACCGCCATAGCTTTCGGGCTACCATAGGCATCATTGGTATTGATATATACCAGATGAAACC
>JBGTIS010000090.1:0-2661 GCA_041745535.1 Cyclobacteriaceae bacterium
AGTTGTTCCCAATGGCCCAACTATATGTAAATAAAATCATGTGTTAATTTAATAAAATGGCGGTGTTATGTTTATGCCGCACAAATTAGGAAATATTATAACTTTTTGGAAAATACTGACCTGATTATTGCCGGAAATATATTAATTTTATGATAGCAGCGCTACTTTTACACCGGCTCTTAGTGTATTCTGAATTTCAGCTACCTGATCGGTATGCCGGATCAACGCTGCCAATTCCTCATCGGTAGCATCGCCTGCCAACTGTGCTTTGTAGGTGATGTTATATCCGGGTTCCCCTTCGGCTGAAAATTCTCCCGAGGCTTCCACCATAACTTTTGTAATGTTGATACTTTTCTTTTTGGCTTCCCGATAAATGTCGTTACAAAAACAGGTAGCCAGAGCAAGACATAAAAGTTCGCCCCCATTTACTGCCGATCCCGGTCCGGTTGATTTGCCGGGAATAGTAAGTGCCTGCACGGCATCATTCGTTTGCACGGTAACGTTGTGCGCGTGCAGGCTGTTTTCAACTTTTGCTGTAATTTTCATATGGAAATTATCTGGATTTTATAGTGACTATGTAATTGCGCTTTATTTATTTTATGAAGATAAATAAGCGCCCGGTATCGTGCTACTTTTGTAACTTAAAAATTAAAAGCGGCCTGAATAAGGGTAAAAATTATATATTCGCAAAAAACGCTGTCATGATTAAATTACTGCTGCCCCTGCTGTTACTTTCATTTTGTTTCACTTCCTGTACAAAAAAAACTACAGAGACGGGTACTGCTACTTCGGGCAATCCTGTTTTCCCGGGATGGTATGCCGATCCGGAAGGCATTGCCTTTGGCAACGAGTATTGGGTATATCCTACCTATTCTGCTCCGTATGACAAGCAGGTGTTTATGGACGCCTTTTCCTCACCCGACCTGGTACACTGGACCAAGCACAGCCGCATTATCGACACCACGGCCATCCAATGGGCGCAACGTGCGATGTGGGCGCCTTCTATCATAGAAAAAGACGGAAAATATTTCCTGTTTTTTGGTGCCAACGATATACAGAGCAATGAGGAATTGGGCGGTATTGGCGTAGCCGTAGCCGATAATCCGGCCGGTCCTTATAAAGACTATTTAGGAAAACCATTGATCGATCAGTTCCACAACGGGGCACAACCCATCGATCAGTTTGTATTTAAAGATACCGACGGACAGCACTACCTGATTTATGGTGGCTGGCGGCATTGTAATATCGCCAAACTGAAGGATGATTTCACCGGATTTATTCCCTATGAAGATGGTACCACTTTCAGGGAAATAACCCCCGAAGGATATGTGGAAGGCCCGTTTATGTTTGCGCGCAATGGAAAATATTATTTCATGTGGTCGGAAGGCGGCTGGACGGGCCCCGATTACAGCGTGGCCTATGCCATCGCCGATTCTCCTTTTGGTCCGTTCAAGCGCATAGCCAAAGTGCTGCGACAGGACCCAAAAATCGCTACCGGCGCGGGGCATCATTCGGTAATTAAGCATCCCAATCAGGATTTATGGTATGCGGTATACCATCGCCGGCCCTTAACCGAAACCGATGGCAACTCCCGGGTAACCTGCATCGACCGCATGTATTTCGACGAGCAGGGTTTCATCAAACCCATCGTAATTACCAACGAAGGCGTGCAGCAGCAAACGATTGAATAGGCAATGCATGGCTCCACCTTTATCTGTAACCTATTCGCTGATTGCTGCCCCTGCGCTACAGCAACACATCATTTCACAGTATAAAAACCTGAAGGAAGCCAAGGTCCTATTTCTGGTTCAGGGTTTTCACGATACGTATTTGGTAACGGATCAACAGGTGAAGTATGTTTTCAGGGTTTACAAGGCAAACTGGAAAACCAGGGGGCAGGTGATGGCAGAACTGTCTTTCCTGTTACAATTGCATGAACATGGACTTTCCGTTTCCTTTCCCATTCCCGATCGGGATCATCATTTCATCCAGACGTTATCCTGCCCCGAAGGCGAGCGGTATGGAGTATTATTCAGCCATGCCTCGGGGGAGAAAGTGCTGGCATTAACCAGTCCGCAGGCCTTGCTCTTTGGCAAGCATCTGGCACAATTGCATGGTATTTCAGAATCATTGAAACTGGAAGGCTTCTCCAGAACCTATACGGTGGAGGCTATTGTAGATGGCACGGTACAGGCTTTGGAGAGTACACTACCTGATGATGTTTCCTCCCTGGGCACCGCAAAAAAGACAGGAACACAATTAAAGCAAAAACTGGTTGCTGCCTCGTTGCAGTCGTTACGAAAAGGCATTTGTCATGGCGATCCACATTTTGAGAACATTTTTATAGACCATACAACGGAAACGATCACTTCCTTTGATTACGATTTCTGCGGCTGGGGTTACCTGTTGTATGATCTGGGAAGTTTCTGCCGGTATGAGCGCAGTAATCCTTCTGCTATTCAGGCTTTTATGCAGGGCTACGAACAGGTACTACCTTTAAGTCCACAGGAAAAAGAACTGATACCTTATTTTGTAGTACTGATGCGTTTTTTTCACCTGGGATCCAGAACTATCCATGCTGATGGTGTACATAACCCAAAGTGGTTTCCGCAGGATATAGCTGTTATTATTATGGAAATAGAAGAACACCTTCACCATTTG
>JBGTIS010000091.1:0-4964 GCA_041745535.1 Cyclobacteriaceae bacterium
ACCATTTTTGTTAAAACTGCCCCCACATGCCGACTCTCCATCCCGCCATGCTTTAAAAGACTGGTATAAAGCTTCTTTTGAGTAAAACGTTACATCCTGTAACAGGAGGGTACGTCCCTGTTCATCCACAGGAAATTGCAGGGCTGGAATTTTATAATACGTTGAGTCATCCGATTTTTTTAGCGAAAGCTTAGGTACGGTGTTAATCTCCATGGCTCCGGCACCCGCCACCCCTGGCCTTACATCCAGCGTGTGACCGATCACGGCATCGTAACCTTCCGCTATCTTGGTCCAGGTTTCCGCTATATAATAGGCAACCGGTCCTTTGAAGTTCATGGCATTCAAAAAAAGGGTCCAGCTCTGGTCTCCGGTTGGCGTGGTACCTGTACTGCCATCCATCAATGGTAAAGCCATCCAGGCATACCCGAGGAACTGCCCATTGGGCGCTCCCTGAAAAGTCATTCCGTCGGGGGGGACAAGCATACGATTACTAAGTTGGGCAATACCCATTTTATTGTCTTCCAGCGCGGTGCTGCTATAAAAAAAAGACCATCCGGGAGAGGCTACCTCATAATCATAGCAACTGGGCACCCCATTCATACTGAATTTAGGTGGGCCATAGCGAAACCTATTTCCAGCCCAATACCCCAGGCCTCCTTCCACCGTTTGAAACACACTTGACCAGGAAGGGCCTCTTGGCTCCCAGTTTCTGGCAAGGGTGCCCACCGGGCAGAGGGGAAAATCAACTTCAGCGTTCTCAGGTATGATCCAGGTGCTGGGCAATCCGATCTGAAAATTAGCCAGCGGTTTGTCTATCAATGGCCATACGGCAGAATAAAAACTCACCCCTACGCCATAACCCTCCGGTGGTTTTGGGGCATAATAACTTATATAGCCATGTAACCCCTTGGTACCAGAAGTTACTTCAGATTTTTCCAAATGAGTAGCATCAGATTGACCTTTAGTTTGATTGCATGCACATATCAGGAAAAGAAACACTGACATTAAGAATGATAAATTTTGCATAATATGTAGTGCTAATGAAAGGGGACAGAAGTTTTCTGTCCCCTGCGTTGAACTATATGACAAATAAGTGGGCTTTCAGCTTACGAAGTTAGTTTTTTTCTATTGAACGCCTGTTCTTTTGTCCCACCATAGCTGGGTGCCCCAGAATATGTCCTTTTCTGCTACATCCAGCGGAAAACTCGTGTTTAATGTCTTCTCCTCATCCGGATATGCCATCCTGAAGGGAGGTCGGTTATGAGATCCTGCATAGTTGGTCTCAACACCGGTCATCAATGGCACATCTGTCCTCCTTGCCTCTGCCCATGCCTCTACACTTTGCTTGAACAAACTGACCCATTTTTGTAAGGCGATTTTCTCCAGGTTAGTGCTTGTGCCCCCATCCCAGGCTATCTCAGGCTCCATCATAAATGTGCTAATCTCCGATGCCGATATGCCGTTCTCTTCCAAAGATTTGGCAACCCCCATCTCATACTCCATTTGTGCATCCCCTCCGGTGGCCAACCCCCGCTCATAGGCTTCTGCCTTAAGAAAATATACCTCAGCAGCGTTCATAAAGGGAGAAAAACCCGATGGATCATTCCCGAAACGATCTCCAATGTGGGATACATTATTCCCGTTGTTTAAGGTATCACTAATCTGATTGGGACCCAGTGTATACCCATTGTATACCCCATGCTTGTTTTTATCCGCATACACCGGCAACCGGGGGTCATTGTTGTTCTTCAGGGTATTAATCAGGGTGCTGTTGGTACGGTACTGATCCGTCTTATTTCCATCAGCAGCACCCATCCGTTCGTACCAGAACTCCTGGTCCGGTGCTACCCCCGGAAATTGAAGATAAGCATTTTCATCGTTGCTACTTAATAGCGGATAGACTGAAGGGTTGCCCAGCATCTCTGTAATCACTGCTTTGGCTTTTGCCTCATCAGCTGAAGATAACCGGATGGCTACCCGCAAACGTACGGAATTACAAAACTTTTTCCACTTGTCTACGTCGCCCCCATAGAGAAAATCACCTTCTCCCAATGCCCCTTCTCCGCTCTGGAACATCTCAGACGCGGTTTTCAATTCCGCGAGAATGGCATCATATACCTCCGGCTCGGTATCATATTTCGGATAAATGACCTGCTGATCAAGTTGAAAGGCTTCCGAATAAGGTATTCTACCCCACATATCAGAGGCTTTATGTGCCGTATAGGCCTTCATGGTAAGGGCAGCAGCATACAAATTGGTATTACCTGCTTCCTCGGCAATCCGCATCACATCCACGAAATAGGTCATCGAAATATACATGCTTCTCCACTGACTATTGTTGATGTCTACCCTGTATTCATAATCCCCGGCGCCGATGGCCGCGGTTTGACCAGCCCAGGTGCCGGCATAATACACATCAAGTCTTTCCCCAAACAGGATGCCCGCCGTATTGATCAGGGCCTGCCCGAACACATTGGTAGCGGGAACCGCCGTAGCGGCATTGGGGTTTACATTCATTTTCTCAAAATCTTTGGTGCAGCCACTCACCAGCAACAGGAAAGCCGCACCTGATAAAACCATTATATGATATATCCTTTTCATCATTTTTTCTTTTTATGTTTGACTTAAAAGCTTGCGCTCAGTTTGAAACCGTAACTTCTGGAAGTGGGTATCTGGAAGTTTTCAAAACCAACCCCAAAATCTCCGCCGCCCAAACCTGCTTCCGGGTCAAGCCCCAGTTCTTTGGTAGATTCATCCCGGTAGAGGATCGCCAGGTTTCGGCCCACAAATGACAGGTTAAGCTTATACAGCCATCCAATATTGCTTACATTGAAGTCGTATCCCAGCACTACTTCTCTAAGCTTAACAAAGGAGCCATCCAGAATGGAATATTCATGGTTGTTCCACATCCAGGAACCACCAAAATAATCCTGGGCAGATACGCGAATATCATTGGCATTTCCGTCTTCCTTCACACCGTCTACAATGAGTCCCGTTTCCCGGACATTGTTTTTTGTAGTAACCTCGTAGGTGCCGGTAGGGTAAGAATGCCAGGCACTGGTGCTGAAGAATTTACCGCCACGGCGAACATCAAGCAAAACGCTCAGGTTTAATCCTTTATAGCCAAAAGAATTTCTGAATCCGGCTGTATAATCCGGCGTTACACTCCCTAAATTTTTGCCTTCATTGGTAGTAAGGGGAATGCCATTGCTATTGACAATCACTTTTCCGTCGTCATTCCTAACAAAAGGAAGGCCCCAGAGAATACCCCATTCCTCGCCGGGAATACCGAGTGATTTGGCGCCACCAAAACCGGGTGAGATCTGATAGGATTCCAGTTCACCATACAGTTTGTTCACCACACTTTTATTTTTGGCCCAGTTTAAAGACGCATTCCAGCTAAATCCGGAAGCGAGCTGTATAATCTGCCCGTTTAACATCAGTTCCACGCCCTTATTCTCAATTTCTCCGGCATTCAGGAGCATGGCACCATAACCGGTAGTTCTGGAAGTAGCCACCGACAATATCTGATTAGCGGTTACCTGATCATAATAGGTTACATCAAGGTTAATACGGTCGTTTAAAAACCTTAATTCGGCCCCAATTTCGTACGACCTGGTTTCTTCTGGCAAGAGGTTGGCAGGCGGCATGGTACCGGTCGGACTGAATATGGAAATAGAATTGAAAGTGCCAGCAGAGTAGGTTCTGTTCAACTGATAAGGCCCGGTATCACCGCCCACTTTTGCCCAGCTGCTTCTTAACTTGGCATAGCTAAAGAGGTCAGAATCGACCTGAAACGCATCCGTTACCACAAATCCCAGGCTGACCGAAGGGTAAAAATAAGACCAGTTATCTGAAGGAAGGGTAGAACTCCAGTCGTTACGGCCTGTAATACCCAGGTAGAGAAAATCTTTGTACGATCCATTGGCGGCAAAAAACAAGCTGTTGGTTTCTTTTTCATAGTCATACATGTTCACAGTAGGATTTCCTTTCGCGTTAGAAATGGTATAGAGGTCCGGCACTGTAAGGTCATTGGCCAACATGTACATGTTTTTGTACAAATTGTTCCGGTAATTGGCTCCGCCAAGGGCATCGAAATGAAAATCTCCAAATTCCTTATCAAAGCTCAGAATAAGATCCAGATTGGTCTCTTTAGAATAGATCTGGGTTTGGTTGAACTGACCGCCCCTACCCCTTCGAATGTTACCTGAGGTTCCGGACTGTGTAATATCTTTCCGGTACTCATTATAAAAATCAATGCCACCTCGCCCTAAAATGGACAACCAGTCGGTAATTTTATAGTCAATACTGGCATTTCCGAAAGCCCGGTCTCTGAAAAAGGAAGTCAGGTTTTTGAGGCTGTAATACGGGTTATCCCCATTGGGAAACATGAATCCTTCATTGCCCTGCCGCTCAAAAATCTCCTTCACATATTTGGTATCAAAGTCCCGCTGGGTCCAGGCAAAATCTACACTAGCTCCTGAATACCCATTATTGGGAATATTCTCACTCTCTTTTTTCAGGTAGGAGATATTGGCATTGGCAGTGATTCTGTCACTAGGCATGACCGTAAAACTTGCATTGATGGTATTCTGTGTCTGGTCTGTAAAATCAATGATGCCCTTGGTATTCAGATTGGTAAAAGAAACTCTTCCATATGCTTTTTCGCCTGATGCCGAAACCGCGATGTTATTTTCAAAATTTACTCCTGTTCTGAAATAGTCTTTTATGTTATCAGGCCGGGAATTCCAGGGGCTATCCGGTCCGGTAGACCATTGGTCCAGCAATAACCCGGCATCCAGCCTGGGGCCCCAGTTGATAGGATTGGAGTCATTCACCCCACCTCCCAGGCCGTCACCATAGTTATAAGAAAACTGTTTGGCATACTCATTATAAGTAAGGTTTGATCCCGGATTATTTTCCAGATATTGTTTATAGATATACTCACTGCCATCCCATCCGCC
>JBGTIS010000092.1:0-13183 GCA_041745535.1 Cyclobacteriaceae bacterium
AATGAGAATTTTTCCTTTTTCAGCGTTCCCGGCGGGCCAGGTTATCTCCAGCATATTTCCCGTTACCGAGGCGACCGTTTTCGTTTTTTTATTATAACTGGAAAGATCTACAGGAATTTGGGCATATACGGATATAAAAGATAAGAAAAAGAAAAATAAAAATGGAATTGTTAGGGCTAGTAAATTAATATTCATTTAAGGTTAGGGTTAGTGTAAGAAATTAAATGTTTTTTTGGCTTAAAATGGTTTCACAGCCAGCCGCTGCTTTTCAACCAGAATTTACACTGATCCAGCCAATTACTTTTGGCAGGCTCTTTAGGAAACCCATGGTCGCCCACCGGATAAATATGCATTCCGGCAGCTACCGAATCGGCCTGCAATGCCTGATAAAATTGAATGCTATTATTAACATTTACCACCTTATCGTCACTGGCATGAAGTAAGAATGTGGGAGGTGTTTCGGGCGTAACCTGCATTTCATTAGAGAAATTCATCACCTGTAAATTGGTCGGATCTTTCCCCAAAAGGTTATGAGCGGAACCGGAATGACCCAGTTTTCTGGTCAGGCTGATTACAGGATATATGAGCAGCATAAAATCCGGGCGCAAGCTGATGCTATCAGCATTGTCAATATAAGCTCTATTAAAATGTGTGCCCGCGGTTGACGCTAAATGCCCGCCTGCTGAAAACCCCATAATCCCAATCTTATCCGGATTTATATGCCAGGCAGTCGCGTTTTGCCGAACCGTTTTGATGGCTTGTTGGGCATCCTGCAAAGGCCCTATTGATTTATCCTGCATGGTTTCGTCGCTGGGAAGCCGGTATTTCAGTACAAAAGCAGCTATGCCTACTTTGTTAAATGCTTCGGCCACTTCATGGCCTTCCCGGTCTATCACCAAAACGCCATAACCACCACCCGGACAAATGATTACCGCCGTACCATTGGCTTTTTCTTTGGCGGGCAAATATATAGACAGGGTTGGTTTTGAAACCTTGGAAACCACGCCGCCATTGTTTCTTATAATTTCCTGACCGGCCACAGGCAACGCATTAGGAACATCGCCAGAATAAATGGGGATAATTTCCTGAGCATTTGCAAAAAATCCATAAAGTAGGAGAAAAAAGACAATTGAGAGGCAAGGTTTGTAATTCATCATGGTGGGTAATTTAAACATTAGTGGGTTAAAAATAGAAAAAGTAATGATATCTGAATACCATAAATTTCAATATTATTACTAAAAACAATTTCAACCTGACTAATGGTAATTTCTATCGCACCTGATTTTCTGGCACTAATTGGTTTATAAATTACCCCTTACAGATAAGTTAAGATTGGCGTTTTGAAAAAATGAGTTTTGCACACTACAGAGCTTTATTTTCTGGAACAAGGTTATACTAAGCCACTGGCAGGAGCATGAATAGGTTTTCGGAGATGTCCTATCGCCCAACCTTTACTATTTTAGAGCAGGAAATGAGCGATGAGGTATTATATATTTGGAATAAAACAGGGGAAAAACAGTATTTAAATTTTTAATATTTGCTAAAATAAAGCCCTAAATAAATAGCAATCGTATTTTCTAATTTTCGGCATATCGCTTTACATCAGATAAAGTAATTTGTTTATCACACATAATTACCAACCTTTCTACCACATTCCGAAGTTCCCTGATATTTCCAGTCCAATCGCGTTGTTTAAGTGCGTTCAGGGCATCTTCATCAATTTTTTTCATCGGAGCATTATAATCATAGGCAATGTCATTCAGAAATTTGTCTACCAGAAGCGGAATATCATCTGCCCGATCTTTCAATGGTGGAACCATAATCACAATCACACTGAGTCGGTGGTATAAGTCTTCTCTGAACCTTTTTTCTTTAATTTCTTCTTTTAGGTCTTTGTTAGTTGCGGCGATAACGCGCGCATCTACGCTAATGGCTTTATCGCCTCCCACTCGGCTGATTTTATGTTCCTGTAAGGCACGTAACACTTTGGCTTGCGCGGAAAGGCTCATATCGCCTACCTCATCAAGGAATAATGTACCGCCATGCGCCAGTTCAAACTTTCCTTTCTTTTGTTTAATGGCTGAGGTAAAAGAGCCTTTTTCGTGCCCGAACAATTCACTTTCAATGAGTTCTGCCGGAATAGCCGCACAATTAAGTTCTACCAATGGAGCCGCCGCGCGATTACTTTTTGCATGCAGCCATTTGGCTACCAGTTCTTTACCCGTACCATTGGCGCCGGTAATCAGCACCCTGGCATCGGTTGGAGCTACCCTGTCTATTGTGGCTTTTACCTCATGAATAGCTGGCGATTCACCAACAATTTCAGGTGTTCCGGGAATCTTTTTTCTCAGAACTTTAGTTTCTTCCACCAGTGTAGATTTATCCAGAGCATTTTTTACGGTAACAAGCAACCTGTTCAAATCAGGCGGTTTTTGAATAAAATCGAAGGCACCCATTTTAGTTGCTTCTACAGCAGTATCGATGGTGCCGTGGGCAGACACCATAATAAACTGCACATCGTGCCCAGCTTCCATAGTTTTCTGTAGTACTTCAATGCCATCCATTTTGGGCATTTTAATATCACACAATACTACATCATAATTGTTTTTAGCCATCAGTTTCAAGCCAGCTTCACCGTCCTCTGCCTCATGCACATTGTATTTTTCGTATTCCAGGATTTCGCGAAGAGAAGTTCGAATTGCTTTTTCGTCGTCGATAATTAAAATATTTGCCATAAAGTCTTATTTCTTAAATTATACGCGAATCACCGGAAGAAAAATTTAATGAGTTGTATCATAAAAAATTAATCAACCTTCACTTTGATAAAAGTAACGATTAAAATAATGAAATAAGTGCAAACCTGTAAGCCGGGTTCTGTATATTAATAAAAATATTAATATTCTTATCATTTATCTGGACCAGGCATCACTGCCAGGTTCTAGCGGCCTACCCACTAACATCGGACGAGCAACCCTCAGGCGTTAGCATATTTGGCCTTTCAACCCGTAAGGTTTACCTAGCCTCTGGTGTCACCACCAGAGCGGTGAGCTCTTACCTCTCCTTTTCACCCTTATCCAAAGCAATGCCTTGGACGGTTTATTTTCTGTAGCACTATCTGTCTCCGGAAAACCGGAGCCTTCCTGTTAAGAAGTACGGTGCTCTGTGTTGCCCGGACTTTCCTTTCCGGCTAGCCGGAACGATAAGACGGTTTGCACTTACCTTATTTTATATTCAGACAAATATATCAGGTAAATAAACAAAATTTAACCTTAACTTACGAAATTAATAAAAAAGATGCGGATAGTACACAACGAGTGATTAATAAACATCCAGACCAGTGAGTTTCTTTTCCCAGTTGTCGGCTTTCTGAGCAATTTCCATGATCATACTTTTCAGTAAAGCTTTGTTTTTGCTTTGGATTTCATCCAGATAAGTTGCGGCTTCTACCTTAACAAAGCCATCAATTACGGCAAATCTTGAATAAAAAAGCTCTTTGCTCTCCGAAAGCAATACTTTCAGGTTAATGCCATCGTGGTAAGCGCATATTTTTGAAGAGAATTTAATAATATCACTCATCAGTTCTTCACTAAAAGATACACTACCGAGTACAGTTTGGTACCGGTTATCTCCTAATGGAACAATAATAATAGAGTTTGATGAATCGTATTCTGTAAAACGGCCGCCTATTTCTTCCGATAAGCTTTCCATGCACTTTGTAAAGTTCATATTCTTTCTTTTAAAAATAATAAAGTGAAAAACAGGTTAAAAGAAGAGAAAAAAACTTTTAGTTTTAAATTATTAGAAACACTTTACTTACAGTGTAATATATCCTGAATGAATAATATCAGGAAATAAAAGAAACCCATAATTCAGGATGTTACAGGCTTTCTATAACCAGTGCTGATGCGCCGCCACCACCATTACAAATACCTGCCACGCCTATTTTGGCTCCTTTTTTTTGAAGTACATTTGTAAGGGTAGTAACAATTCGGGCACCGGAGCAGCCTAGTGGATGGCCAAGGGCCACCGCGCCACCAAATACATTTACCTGTTCAGGATTTAAATCGAGTAGCCGGTTGTTGGCAATGGCTACCGCAGCAAAAGCTTCATTAATTTCATAAAAATCCACATCATTTTTATCGATACCCGCATTTTTCATGGCTTTGGGAATAGCCAAAGCCGGGGAGGTAGTAAACCAGATCGGGTCCTGCGCAGCATCGGCAAAACCCATAATACGTGCAATGGGTTTCAGGTTTAGAGATTTAAGTTTTTCTTCACCTACCAGAATCAGTGCCGAAGCACCATCGTTAATGGTAGACGCATTGGCTGCGGTTACCGTGCCTTCTTTGGAAAACACAGGCCGTAAAGAGGGAATTTTTTCAAAATTAACTTGTTTATACTCTTCATCTTCCTGTACCAATATAGGATCTCCTTTCCGCTGAGGTACTTCAATTGGTACAATTTCATCTTTAAAGTTACCTGCTTCGGTGGCAACAGCTGAGCGTTTATAAGATCGAATCGCGTATTCATCCTGCTCTTCGCGGGTAATTTTCATTTCTCGGGCTGTGTTATCAGCGCAATTGCCCATGGCAAATTTATTGTATACCTCGAATAAGCCGTCTATTTGTAAACCATCTATTAATTCACCATTGCCATATTTGTATCCAAAACGGGCGTTGGGAATATAATAAGGAATATTAGACATGCTTTCCATCCCTCCGGCAACAATTACATCGGCATGACCCAGCATAATGGCCTGTGCTCCAAACATCACTGCTTTCATGCCCGAAGCACATACTTTATTAACCGTAGTGCAAGGAACCTGGTAACCAATGCCTGCCCCAATAGAAGACTGACGCGCCGGAGCCTGCCCCAGATTAGCCGATACCACATTTCCCATCAGTACTTCATCAACTTCCTGGGGATCCAGATTTGCTTTTGAAAGGGCCCCTTTAATAGCTGCTGATCCAAGCTGCACGGCTGTAAGTCCAGATAAACTACCGCCAAAGGAACCAATTGGGGTGCGTACAGCGGCTATGAGATATACAGGTCGCATAATTTTTTGGATTAATCTGTTTAAAAAATTTTGATTTGTGCAAAGAAGACCTACCAGTCAGGTTTACTCCTGTCTGCCGGTTTTTGGGCTTTTCGCTTAATCTGCTGGATATACTGCTGCTCGTTGTTGCGCATAGCTTCCAGAATCATCCGGGCTTTTTCCTCACTCATGTTCATTTCCTTCAGTCTTTCAGCAGTAGTAGGGTTGGCAGGCTGCTCTTCGTTTTGCTGGTCTTCATCACTTTGTTCCTGCTCGCCTTGTTGCTGCTCGTTCTTTTGAGGCTCCTGATCTTCTTTTTTCTCATCACTTTGCTGCTGGTCCTGCTGATCGTTTTTGTTTTGCTCCTGATCTTCCTTACCTTCCTGCTGTTGCTCATCTTGGTTCTGCTGATCCTGTTTTTCCTGGTTCTGCTGATCCTGATTTTTCTGTTGCTGGTCTTTATTTTCCTGTTTTTCCTGGTCTTTTTTGTTTTGATCCTGATTCTGCTCCTGATCTTTCAGTGTTTTTTTCAACAGTTCGTAATTATAGCGGGCATCTTCATTGGTAGGACTGGCCTTTAATGCTTCTTTAAAATAAGCCAATGCCTGTTTTTGATTTTTCTTCTGGTCGTCGATAACACCCATTTGCTGAAATGCCGCTGATTTTACCTGCTGGTTGTTGCTATTTAGTAATTGCCGGTAATAGTTGTAAGCCGTGCTGGTGTCCCGCGATTGAAAGTAAGCATTAGCAAGATTAAGTTTTAGGTGCTCATCTTCTATATTAAATGAGTCAACCAATATCTGATACCGGGCAATAGCTTCGCTAAAATTGCCATTCTGGTAAGCCTGAGCTGCTTCCTTTTTCAAACGATTGATGGTAGCGATATCGTTTACACCACTGAATAATAATGCTGCTAAAAAACTAATCAATATAATACTCTTCACAACTTAACAGTTTTGAATCTGACAAGATTATCTAATGTAAATAATAAAACGGCAAGCGCAAGAAAATAGATGTATTTATTGGCTGATGTTTCTACCTGTTTGGTATCTTTCAACTCGCCTTCAATGCTGCTGATGGTGCTGATCAGCCGTTCGGTATCGTTGGTGGTATTGGTGATCTCGAAATATTTGCCCCCGGTTAAAGATGCCAGATTTTTGAGCGAACTAGGATCAAGTTTGGTAATTACTTCATTACCCTGCCGGTCGGTTTTAGGAACACCTCGTATAATAATTTTACTTCCTTTTTCAGTACCCACTCCTAGGGTAAACAGCCGAATATTGTTGTCTTTAATTTCTTCGGCTATTTGCCCAGCTTCCTCTCCAAAATCTTCACCATCGCTAATCAGGATAATGAGTTTGGATTTTTGTTGGGCAGCCGGAGTATCTTCATCTTTAATTTTTGATAATGCCATTTTTAATGGCGGACTAAAATCAGTGCCGGTATCGGGTACCATGTCGGTATCCAGGGTTTCTATAAACAAATTCAGTGCACCCTGATCGTAGGTAAGCGGGCATGACATAAACGCTTCTGAAGAAAAAATGATCAAACCGATGCGATCTGAATTAAAAGATTTTACAATATTCTTCAATTCAAATTTTACTTTTTCCAGCCGGGTAGGCTGTACATCGTTGGCGTTCATGGACTGCGACAAGTCAACGGCTATATAAATATCTTTGCCAATTGCCTGAACCTCTTTGGTAGCATTACCAAAAAGTGGACCTAAAAGAGCCACAATAAGTAATACAAAATAAGCCAGCCGCAGCACTGCTTTAAAGGTAATAGCCTTAAAACCTGTTTGAATAACCCGGCTGATTCTGTTCATTCTGAACAAATAAAGCAAATACGCTACAACAAATAAGGCGATAAAAACTATTTCGGTAGTACCTAATGATCTAAACCATTCCATATTGAAAACAGAATCAACAAATATAAAAAATGTATGTTATATGAACGGTAAGTAAAAGATAATATTACCTGTTCAAATGGGTAAGAAAATGCGTTTATATTAGATTCTTATTAAACGTATAAGCGCGAAAGAGGCAAACTAGCGCTATATATTTATTAACAAAAAAGCCGGAAAATGGTCCCGGCTTTTGCTTTATATTTTGAAATACATTACTTCCTTCCTAATACATCCGCCATAGTATCACCAATGTCGGCAGGGGAATTTACTACATGGATACCACACTCTTTCATAATTCTCATTTTTGCTTCAGCGGTATCATCTTCCCCACCAATAATTGCTCCTGCATGGCCCATACGACGACCGGGAGGCGCGGTTTTACCGGCAATAAAACCTACTACAGGCTTGGTGCCGTATTCTTTTATCCAGTAAGCCGCTTCCGACTCCATACTTCCGCCAATTTCACCAATCATAATAATGCCTTCGGTTTCAGGGTCTTCCATTAACAGCTTTACGGCTTGCAAGGTAGTGGTACCAATAATAGGATCGCCGCCAATACCAATACAGGTCGATTGCCCCATACCGGCTTTCGTGATCTGATCCACAGCTTCATATGTAAGGGTACCTGATCGTGAAACAATACCAATTGTGCCTTTTTTATGTATAAATCCGGGCATAATCCCAACCTTGGCTTCACCCGGTGTAATTACACCCGGGCAATTAGGGCCGATCAAGGTAATATCTTTTTTATGAGAAAGATACTGTTTAGCTTTCATCATATCCTGAACAGGAATGCCTTCTGTAATGGCTATAATTACTTTGATGCCAGCATCGGCAGCTTCCATAATGGCATCGGCAGCAAAGGCAGGCGGCACAAAAATCAATGAAACATTGGCCTGTTTTTCTTCAACAGCTTCCTGCACCGTATTGAATACAGGCAGGTCGAGATGGGTCTGACCGCCTTTTCCGGGAGTTACACCGCCAACTACATTAGAACCGTATGCAATCATTTGCTCGGCGTGAAAGGTTCCTTCTGATCCGGTAAAGCCCTGTATAATAATGCGGGAATCTTTATTTACTAAAACACTCATGGTAAGTATATTAAAGTTTGTGCAAAAATAGGACAATTACCGGCTTTGACAAACCTTATTTCAGATTCCCACCAACAAATTTAAAAGACTGCCTTACTGTTAAAAGGAAGTTTGCAAAATTGGTTTTACCTTTTCAAATTTTACACTAACGGTAGTACCCTGATTTAATTTACTATCCACGGAAACTTCCCCGTTCATCACTTCTGTAAATTTTTGTACGATAGAAAGTCCAAGGCCCGTAGAAGCTTCACCCCCTGTAGGTTTGGCCGAAAGTTTCTGAAATTTCCTGAACAACTTTTTCTGATCTTCTTTGCTTATGCCCGGTCCATGGTCTCGTACACAGGTTACTATCCTGTTTTGCTCATCGTAAATGTCAATCACGATGGTAGCGTGCGCCGGTGAAAACTTGATTGCGTTCGAAATCAGGTTTTCTATAATTTGTGTATAATAATTGGCATCTACCTGGGCCTTATAATCGTGCGAACGGGTGTTGAGTGTCAAAGAAATATCTTTGCGCTGCGTGAGTACATCAAATTGCCTAATGATATTCTGAAGCACCGGAATTAAATTTACAGGCTCTATATTAATGTTGGATTTTTTAGCCTCAATCGCCTCTATACAAAGCAAATTGGTAATCATCTTGTCCATGCGCATCGCGGTATCCTGAATCAGTGATAAATATTCAGCCTGTTCACGAGATATATGGGGCAGGTCAACCTTCAGAATATCCGCCAGCCCTACCACCTGACTAATCGGTGTTTTCAGATTATGGGTCAAAATGTTAATGAAGTTATCTTTTTCCTCATTAACATGAAGTAACATTTTGTTTTGCTGTTCTATGTTTTTCTGATGTGTCTGAAACTCCAACTGCTGCTGAATTAACAGGTTTTGCAACTTCTCTTTTTGTTTTTTCTCCTTAAATCGCAAAACGATAAAGATTAGTAACAATCCCAGAGCAACCCAGAGCAAACTGTGATGTAGCCAGTTAATTTCCAGTTCCGGTAATACACTTGCGTGTATAGCAGTAAAAATTATATTGTACGTAAAATACTTTAACATAAATTGATTTAAATGATGCTATAATATTGTATCCGTACATTTATCCAGGGCCCACACAGCCCATTTTTATTTCCTTCAGACTAGTTTTAAAAACTGCCCGCTTACTGTTTCAATTTTTACAGTTTGTATTAGAGACTGCCTTAAATTAATTTTAAATACTTATGTAACTAATAAAGTCAAAATAAATTATTACCTCAAAAATATAAATATTTAAATAATAAATAAAACTTTTTTAATAAAAACTTAATTAAAAATAGATTTAAAGTTTACGATTAGTAATGGTTTTATTCATAAATATTAATCAGCGCCCATATCTGTATAACTGAAGAATATTTTTATTTTTGGGAAACGTACACCCAAAGCTCCTTCATCCTTGGACAAACACACCAAAATCAAAGAAAAAAAAGTAAATCTGGTAAAAATCATCAGCCTAGGCGCCGGACCAGTATTATTTTTAATATTGTATAATTTTTTTGATCAGCCTGAAGGGTTAAAAGAATCCGCGACTGCCGTAATCGCTCTGGCAGCTTGGATGATCGTATGGTGGATTACAGATGCCGTACCCCTACCGGTGACGGCCTTGCTTCCTTTGGTGTTTTTTCCGGTGCTCCAGGTTTTTGATATGACTACAGCCGCTGCACCCTATGCCAATCCTATCATATTTCTTTTTATGGGAGGATTTATTATTGCTCTGGCTATGGAAAAACGAAATCTGCATACCCGCATTGCGCTTAACCTAATCCGCATGACCGGTACCCACGCCAATGGCATTATTTTGGGCTTTATGCTTGCTACGGCTTTCTTAAGTATGTGGATTTCCAATACGGCTACCACAGTGATGATGCTTCCTATTGCATTATCAGTTATAGATTTGCTAAAAGAGCAAAATAAAGGAAAGGGCAATTATAAAAAGTTTGCCCTGTGCCTGATGCTAAGTATTGCCTATGCGGCAAATATTGGGGGCACTACCACCATCATAGGCACCCCGCCTAATGTAGTTTTTGTAGGGTACATGAAAGAGATTTTAAACCAGGAAATTACCTTTGGTAAATGGCTGCTCATCGGTATTCCATTTTGCCTGATTATGCTGGCGGCTGTTTTCTTTATTATTACAAAGGTACTTTTTCCGCATAAAATGGGTAAAATGGAAGGCTCTTCTACACTGATAAAAAATAAATTATTAGAATTAGGAACTATGTCGCGGGCAGAAAGCCTGGTGGCTGTGATTTTTTTCCTGACTGCGTTTTTCTGGATGTTTCAACAGAATATTAACAACCTGCTCGCAGGCAATTATTTAAACAATACTGTAATTGCCATGGCAGGTGGTGTGCTTATGTTTATCATACCTGTTAGTTTAAAAAAACCGGAGTTTATTCTGAACTGGAAAAGTACTGAACGGCTTCCCTGGGGTATCCTGTTATTATTTGGCGGGGGATTGTGCCTGGCAAAAGGAATGGAAGAAACTGGTATTATTCAGTTCGCGGGCAATAAAATCGCGGAAAACACTGCGATTAATCCTTTTTTTCTCACAATTGTACTTACTGTATTCGCGCTTTTACTCACTGAAATAATGAGCAATGTGGCCCTTACTGTCATATTTTTACCTGTGGTGCTGGGCATCGCGGAAAGCCTTCAGGTAGAACCCCTTTATTTGGCAATTCCGGTTACGCTGGCTGCCAGTTGTGCTTTTATGATGCCTGTTTCTACGCCACCTAATGCTGTGGTTTTTTCCAGCGGCTATATCAAAATAAATGAAATGGTGAAAGCCGGAATTATACTCAACATCATTGCGGTAATGCTGCTAGTGCTGTTATCATTCACAATATTGCGCTGGGTGTACTAGCGATTAGTTTCGTGCTTTTAAGCAGCCTTAGGTGTTTTTGAAGCGGCATTAGCTTAAATTATCGGCACAGCATCATAAAAAGCAGGTGTTGACATAATTCCTTGACAGGTGAGGCTTTCCTTAAACATCCAATAGACATCTGCTTGAGTGGGATACTTCTTTTTACGATACCATGGGCGCCCATTGAGCAGGTCTACAGAAGCATTCTTTTGTGTATGTTTCAAAAACCATAAGGATCGACAAGCAGCTAATAACGCGCGGAAAGTATTGACCCCCACAATACAGTGATAAGTTTGACATTGGTTAGCGCCAAAGCCATAAAAGGCATTCGCGTCCCTGATGTTTATTTCCACAGCCCAACGTTTACGGTATTCATCCAGGATCTGCTTCATGTTCAGGGATAGATCTGTGCTAAAAAAAGCTTCCATCTCTTTGGTGTTACCTTCTGCTTTGTCGCGTTTGATAATGACAACTGTGATCCCCACACCGGGCAAGACCCTGTGCCATATGCCTTTCCAGGATTGAACCCAGGTATTCGTTTCTGTGGGATGAGCTATCCAGCCCTTCTTTTTAGTAATCAGTGTTTTAGCAGACCCTATCAGTTGACCTTTTTTAGGCTTAGGCCCTCTCTTGCCTTTGGGTTTAGATACTGGTAATTCAAAAAAGTTACTGGAGACAGGAAACCGGCCCGTTACATCAACGTTGTCAGGGAGGCTGCGTAAAAATTGCTTGGTTGAATAACCCCCATCGGCACTTACCATGATAGGGTGATTGGTTAAGGTATTTGCGATTAAGTCTACAATCTAACTGGCTACGGGATTTGTAGTTTACTTTCAGATCTTTAGCAATGTCTTGTTTTACATAGAGCTTCAAACCAACAGGAATGGATAAACCATATCCCGGCCATCTTTTAAAGGGGATTGTCATGGTGGCCCAGACCCAATTCAATCCACACAAACTCCGGTATTCCTGCCAGGCACTACCGGCCCCATCGCGGTAATTAGAAGCTCCTTCTATCTGTCGGCCATTTTTCTTATAAGTTCCATCATCTACCTGAATACGGATTGGTTCATCTGTATCGATAAAGGAAGCACTCAAAAGAAGTACCTGCTGCCAGAGTTGATCCATTACCTTATAAAAGGGGGAAAAAAACATAAAAACGTGAAAAACGCTTATATGTGACTGCGCCACTCAACGGCAAATAGGTGGTAATCGTATCATGAGAAGAAGATAACGACCATCCATAGGACAATAATTGAAAGCTCTGAAGTGAGGGACTGGTAAAGTGGTTGGCAAATAGGTTGATGAGTAGTTGTGCAAAGGATGAGTTTAAAAAATATTCCATGGTGAAACCTCTTTTGTTTTGTGTGATGACTTATACATCGCAGGTTGAACCATGGATGTTTCATTTATAGACGATTATCAGCCTCAAAATCACGAAACTAATCGCTAGTACTGAATACACTTATGATGGCAGTGGCAACTTAACTACCGACTCAAACAAAGGAATTTTCAATATTGATTATAATCATTTAAATTTACCTCAACTGATTACCTTTAGTAATGGAAATACCATTGATTATACTTTAACGTCAGTTATTTAAAGTTTCTTGGGAAAGTACCATTTTAAGCAGCGTTTATCAGCCGGTTTCTATCTTCAAAAACAATGATGCGGGGGTGCTGATCCATAAAGGTGGAATGTAGTTCTCAGGCATAGCTGGCTGACAACGGTACTTGAGCAGTAAATAGAGTTCTACAACTACGTGTGAGATCAAGGCCACAAACCGCTCATAGCAGGGGGCATCAGGCAGCCAACTCAAGTAGCGGCCTAAAATGTCCTGATGATAGAAATATTTCAGACACTTCTGACCAGATAGGTGAAAAGCGGTTAGCACCGTCATGACCTCACTGGGCGAAAAGCGAGAATTCCACCTGGATTCCGGTAAGCCTTCGGCTGCTACCAAACGATGTAATTCCAAAAGGAAATCATCGCTTTCCACAAAAATTTCTGTCCGTCGTGGAACGATAATTTTGTCTCTGTCAAGATTTGCGTATTCTTTGTTTTATACAATGTGTAATTTACACACTCGCAAATCTTGACTTTTTTTTCACACTACTATACAGTTTTTAGAGGGGTTAGATCAAGGATAGCCCTATCTTTGAGGTTGACCAAAACTTTAAAGAAAATGACTACCCTTGAACGGACAAAAGTTAAGGAATTATTTGCTGGCTTCCATATACCTACGATT
>JBGTIS010000093.1:0-9446 GCA_041745535.1 Cyclobacteriaceae bacterium
ATACCCCCTTCCCGTCATTAGGCAAGCCAAGATTGTTCGAAAGTGGCACACCGCCGGAGCAACAGGTCTGGGAAAAACCTTGAAGTGAAAAAATTCCGATCAACAAAAAAATGAAATCGTTGCGCACAGTAAACAATTTCAAAAATAGACGGTACAACTGTAAAACCTGACAAAAAAATGATTCTAAATATTAAAACTTGCCGCACACCTTTTAAATTCAAATTTGTTGGAAACCGGTACTAAATACAGTAATCTTCCTTCTAGGGTATTGTACCAAAATTTTTTTAGTGTTTACGCAAGTATTGACACATTAGTTCGACAGAACTTATATTCAACTTAAATTAAGTGGAGCAATAAAGCTGCGGAACATTGATAAATCTTAGCCATAAGAATACTGCCTTACTCGTTTTTTCCTTTTCGGCAGAATTGGAAACCAATCGAAAATATATATTTGGCAAGAGACACAAAAAAGAGAATACCGCCTTTTTCAAATTTCTTTTAGCCCAAACCAAAAAACTGGCGGCACAAAGTGGTGCAGATGTCTTTTGGGTAGATGAGCACCAACAAACTGGTGTTGACTTCTCCACGCGTTTTACCAATGCTTTTCAAAAGCTCTTTGATGCTGGATATGAAAATGTTGTGTCCATAGGCAACGATTGTCCAGGTCTTTCTTCTGAACTTCTCCGGGAAGCTATTGAAAAACTTCAGCAAAAAAATATGGTTCTGGGGCCTTCAAAAGATGGTGGGGTCTATTTGTTGGGAATGAATAGGTCTGTGTTTGATCGCGAGAAGTTCCAAAACCTACCATGGCAAACTGCCTCATTACACAAGGGTCTTCGTAAATATGCAGATCTTCAAAATCTGGATTTTAATTTGCTCGAAGAACTGATCGATCTTGATTCGGGCAAAGATGTAAGGCAGTATTCTAAATGTAATCCCTTAACACTTTTAAGTCGGTTTTTTAAAGCCATTGTTGCATCGCTAAAAAGTAAAATTGGGATATTGAATGACTTTATCCCTTCTTCCTATTGTACTTCATATATTGGCCTAAGGGCCCCTCCAAAAGTTTAATTACGCTAGGTAAATCCATTGCAGTTATCGATCAAGGATAAATTGTAGCTATTTATGTAATTAAACCAAACACAATTATGAAATCAATACTAATTGCAGTATTGCAATTGCTTGTGATGACCCTGTTCTCACAAGAAAATACCTACAATTCCAGATTGTTGGACAATACTGGACAGCCGATACCATATGCAGCCGTATATGAAGAAGGCACCCATAATTATACTACTTCCAACGAAAACGGATACTTTAGCCTTACGACCAATTCGGTAAATTTTACAATTCAAATCTCCTCTATCGGGTTTGAAACCTTGAACGTTCAAGTTGTTGATGGGCACCTATCAGACGAACTTGTTATGTTAGCCTCACAGGAGCAGTTAGATGAAGTTGTGGTTACCGCACTGGGTATAGAAAAAGGAAGACGGGCTCTTGTATCGGCCGTATCTACGGTAGGTTCGGAAAAGTTGACCACGGTTCCACAAACCAATCTCGTCAATAGCCTGGCCGGCCAGGTGGCCGGGGTTCAGATCACAAATGGTTCCAGTGGCGTTGGCTCTTCCTCCCGGATTATAATAAGAGGGGAAAACTCACTAAGTGGAAACAACCAACCTCTTTTTGTGGTGGATGGTGTGCCTATAAGCAATGACCAAATCACAAGTGATTTGGTCAATAACGGCGCACTGCAAGAGGTTGATTATGGCAATGGAAGCTCCGAATTGAGCCCAGATGATATTGAATCCATCTCCATCTTAAAAGGTGCCGGTTCAGCAGCACTTTATGGTGCGCGTGCAGGAAACGGTGTTGTGCTCATCACCACCAAACGGGGAAGCACGACCAAAGGTTTTGGCGTAAGTATAAACAGTAATTTTACAATTGAGACGCTACTTACCCTGCCCGACTATCAAAATGTCTATGGGCTGGGCTCAAATGGCAGTTATGCCTTTCAAGATGGTGCTGGTGCAGGGATAGGCGACGGAGGTATCAGCAGTTATGGTCCACGGCTGGATGCGGGACTCATGATTCCCCAGTTTGACAGTCCGTCGGTTGATATAAACGGCAATCCCGTTCGGGCTGGCGATGTCATTTCCCGTAGATTTCCTAATGGTTCCTTTACTACAATAACGCCAACCCCTTGGGTGGCAAGACCCGATAATGTACACGACTTTTTTAAAACAGGCATCACCTATCAAAACAATATCGCGATAAGCAATAAAGGAGATAAGGGCAGCACGCGCCTTTCCTACAGCAATTTGCGCAATGAGGGAATCCTTCCAAACACAGACCTCAAGCGCGACGGTATTGCCCTAAGTCTTGACCAAAACCTGAGCGACAAGTTAAGGGTCAATACTTTTATAAACTACATAAACACTCGTAGTGGCAACCGCCCCAACCTAGGTTATGGTTATGAGAATGTACTTTATGGTTTTAACTGGACGGGGCGCCAGACCAACATTGGGTCATTAAGGGATTACTGGCAAAAAGGGCAAACGGGGCGTCAACATTTTGACATCAACTACCTCTGGCTGACCAATCCCTACCTTACGCTATACGAAAACACCAACAGTTTTATTAAAAATCGGGTGTTGGGAAATGTCTCCGCAACTTATAACTTTTCAGATGACCTTTCCCTAAAGATCCGTTCGGGTCTGGATACGTATAATGATAATAGGGAGTTTAGAAGAGCGGTTAGTACCAATGCAAATCTATTCGGTTCATATCGCGAGGACAATGTGCGTTTTACGGAGTTGAACACAGATGTTCTACTAACGTACAACAATGAAATCAATGATAGTTGGGATTATACCTTAACTGCCGGTGCCAACCGTCTTGACCAAAAAATCCATTATTCTTACGCGGAAGCTTCCCAGTTAGCACTGCCCGAAATTTATACCCTGGCAAATTCACGGGCACCATTGTTGGGGAACAGCGAGAATTTTAATAAGCGCATCAACAGTGTATACGGCACGGCTAATTTTGCCTATCAAAATGAACTATATGTTGACCTAACGTACCGCAACGACTGGAGCAGTACGCTACCCGATGGAAATAACTCCTTTGGATATTACTCGGCTGGGCTTAGTTATATTGCTTCAAAGAGCTTTGAACTGCCCAAAGCTATTTCATTCTTAAAATTCAGGCTGAGTGCGGCATCCGTGGGTAATGACACAGACCCTTTTCAAAATACGCAGACCTTTCAGCTTAATGGCAATTACGGTTCAAACTTTAGGGTGACCAATGAGGCTGTCCTTAAAAACACAAACCTCAATCCAGAGCGTCTTGATGCCTATGAAGCCGGGATGGAAGCCTGGTTCTTAAATGGCAAGATTCAGTTTGAAGGCTCGGTTTATCAAAATATGAGCAGGGACCAGATCATTTCAAGACCGGTTTCCAACGCCAGCGGTTTTTCCAGTTTTAATGAAAATGGCGGTAAAATTAGGACACGCGGCCTCGAATTGATGGTCAGCGCCTCTCCCGTTAAGAACAATGATTTTACGTGGTATACTTCTGTAAACTTCAGCACTTTTAAAAGTGTGGTCACAGAACTACCAGATGGTGTGGATCAATTTGTTACGGCTACTGCAAACGTATTCGGTGGTAGCGGGGGTTCCAACACAGTTTTTTATATTGCACGTGAAGGTGGCAGCGTGGGCGATATGTACGGTACAGGTTTCGTGCAAATAGATGGCAAGGATTTATACGATGCAAACGGGCTGCCCGTACAAGATGCCAATCTGCGCAAATTGGGCAATTACAATCCGGACTTCTCCCTGGGCCTCAACAACAGTTTTTCCTATAAAAACTTTGATATGACGATTCTTTTTGACTGGCGGCAGGGAGGTACTATCGTATCGCGTATCAAGGCATTGGGAAGCACATCCGGTGTTTTAAAAGAAACATTGCTGGGTCGTGAAGGCGGTTCTGGAAACACGCAGTTTGTGGATGGCAATGGGGTTGTAGGTGATGGTGTCGTCAATGTGGGCACTGCTGAAAATCCGGAATATGTGTCCAACACTACCGCCGTGGCCGCGAGTACGTTCAACAACGCGTTTTACGACCGTGGAAATGAAGCCAGTGCTCTTTATGATGCCTCTTATGTAAAATTAAGGCAACTCAGTATTTATTATACTTTTCCGGAACGGATGGCAAAAGCCATGGGCGTTGAAAACCTGAAAATTGGACTCATAGGAAGTAACCTATTGCTATTTACGGAGAATCCACATTTTGACCCAGAGCTCAATGCACTTCAGGAACGTAACATCGTATACGGTGTTGATGACTTTTCCTATCCTTCAACCAGAAGTTTTGGAGTAAGCCTAAAAGCAAATTTTTAAGAACATTTCCATGAATAAAATACAACTGATTTTAATTTACTTTCTCTGCTTGTACTTAACGAGTTGCACGGAAGACTTTGACAGCATCAATGATAATCCCAATGCGCCGCAAGAAGTTAGTCCTGAGTTTTTATTGACAAATGTCATCGCTGCAGAAACGAATGAGAATACGTACAATCAGGGTTTAAGGCTAAACAATTACCTGGCACAATTTAATGCAGACGTTGAATTTGAAAGGATCGATAGGTATGAATTGGGCAGTAACAGCGGCTACTGGAATTTGATTTATGGCCTTCTCACTGACTTGGAATCGATGAAAGCGTTACCAGGTTACAATGAGGCCTACGACGGTGTGGCAGAAATCATGCGCAGCTACCTTTTTTCACAACTTACCGATATGTGGGGCGATATTCCTTATACCGAGGCCGTGAAATTTAACGACCTTAACTTTACCCCTGCTTATGACACCCAGGAAAGTATCTATACAGACCCTGAAACTGGTATTTTAGTAAAATTAGAAAAGGCGGCAGCGCAACTTCAAAACACGGGCGAAAGCATTCGCGGGGATATCATGTTTGGCAACGATTTGACCAAATGGGTGCGTTTTGCAAATTCGCTACAGGTGCGTTTTCGTCTGCGTATCAGTAAACGGGTGACAGACTTCAGCAAGCTGCAACAACTGGCAGATGATAATATAATCATGCAATCAAACGCCGACAATGCCGTTGTGCCTTACCTGAGCGCCGCGCCCAATCAGTTTCCATTGTTCAGTGCCTCCACAGGAATTTATCAAGGCATGAAGATGAGCGAAACGGTAGAAAATATATTGAAGGATTGGGATGACCCCAGGATTGCCGTTTTCTTTAAGACCACTCCGGAGAGCGTGCTTGTCGGGAACCCGGAATTTAAAGGTTTGCCGAATGGGCTCAGTACACAGACCATAAGCGAGAGGGGTATTATACTCAACGATATTTCTATTATGTCTGATAGGTTTAGAGTAGTTCCTGATGGGGTCGATGCACAGATCATGCTCTATTCAGAAGTACAGTTCGCCTTGGCCGAGGCCGTTGAACGCGATTATATTACGGGTGATGCCGAACAATATTACCAAAACGGGATACGAGCTCATTTTGACTATTATGGAGCAACGCTTCCCGAAGATTACTTTTCAAGGGATGTCATTACCTTGAACGGCACTTCCCTTCAAAACCTGGAAAAGATACTGACTCAAAAATGGTTGAGCCTTTTTATGGTAGGCCATGAGGCCTGGTTCAACATCAGGCGCACCGGTATTCCGACATTGGTGCCCGGCCAGGATAATTTTAATAATGACCAATACCCATCCCGCTACCTCTATCCAGAGTCCGAGCAAGCGGTCAACAAGGAAAATTACGAAGCCGCTGTTTCACGTATGGGAGGCGATAACGTTAACATAAAAAGCTGGTGGGAAATGTAATGCCACCTTTAAATAGAAATACCATGGAAAAACTTAAAATTGCAGCGGTCCTACTTTTGACATTTATTTTCTTGGGCTTTGGACACCTTGCCAAAAAAAATAAAATTTTCTCTTTAAAAGAAGTTCATCAGGCTTCTTTTGTCCCCACTTTTAGTGCGATGGCTAAACCCGTTTTTAATAATATATGGCCAGAACCTCCAAAATTTAATATCGAAAAAAAGAAGGTATGGATAGATACCGATCTCGCGGTAGGTATGAAACGTTACCATAGGGAAGGTTATAGTGACGTTGATGATGGCTATGCGATATTGCAACTTTTTAAAGCGGACAACATTCATATTACCGGAATAAGTGCCGTTTTTGGGAATACTAAAATTGATGACGCGTACCGTCTTTGTGAAAAAATGGCAACGGAATTTTCTCCTTACCCAATTTCCGTTTACAAAGGTGCGGGTGAGAAAATAAATTTGGCCCATGTGGAGACCAATGAAGCGGTTGAGGCCATGGCGAACGCTTTAGGAAGAGAACCGCAAAGCATCATGGCCATTGGCCCGGCCACAAATGTGGCCATCCTTTTGCTCTTGTATCCTGAGCTTGCATCCCAGATCCATGAAGTTGTTTTAGTAGCAGGAAGAAGAACCCCTACTTCTTATTTTGAAATTGGCGATCCCGTGCGGCATGCCCCTGACCTTAATTTTGATCTTGATAACGATGCCTTCCGTATCCTTTTGCAAAGAGGTGTTAAAGTGGTCTTATGTCCTTTCGAAATCTCGAACAAGGTGTGGTTGACGGCAGAAGATCTAACCCGATTAAAGAACGGTATGCCAGGGAATGACTGGTTATCCGATGCATCAAGCCCTTGGTTGCAACAATGGGTAGATGCGGGAGATATTGGGTTCAATCCGTTTGATGTGCTCGCAAGCCATTACCTAATAGCACAAGAAGATTTGGTCATTGAACCATTGAAGGCCCGGTTAGAAGTACACCAAAATGATATGCTGATGAACAATGGAGAACAGAATTTTAAACAGTATTTACTGTGCGATGAAAAAGATGGTTTTCCTGTGGTCTATTGTTATGGTGTGGTGCCGAAATACCACCAAAAACTAATACAAAGCCTTTTGAAATAATAACTGTACCCTTTTCTTTTGAAGCCTATGATCATCCTGAAAACCGATAAGAACGCCCTGCAGGACTACCTTAAAAACAAGGGTTGGCTCAAATCCAATGAAATCATAACTGACATTGAAGTTCCAGGTAAGGGCAATATGAATTTTACGCTCCGCATTAAAACAGGCAACCGTAGTTTTATAATTAAGCAAAGCCGGGGATATGTGGAGAAATACCCTCAGGTACCGGCGCCAGTAGAAAGGGTGCTTCGCGAGGCTGAATTTTATGAATTAGTGGGGCTGCATAACCATCTTAGAAAACAAATGCCCGAGGTATACGGGATAGATATTGAAAACCATGTGCTACAATTTGAAGACCTTGGTACAGGAACGGATTACACCTTCCTTTATGAAAAAAATAAGGTTCTTACAGAAAAAGAACTACGGCCGATCATTGAGTTTGTTGCCCATCTTCACCGTAGCATCAATACAAAAACAACAGCCACGAGATTGGCCAACAGGCCAATGCGCCAATTAAATCATGAACACATATTTGTATACCCCTATTTAGAAGAAAATGGACTAAATCTGGATGCTGTTCTAATAGGTCTACATGAAGTTGGCCAACGGTTTAAAAATGATTATAAATTGAAAAAAGAGGTAACAGAACTGGGTAAACGTTACTTAAGTGATGGAGCTTCTTTGCTTCATGGCGATTACTTTCCGGGAAGCTGGTTAAGGACAACCCATGGGTTTAAGGTAATAGATCCCGAATTTTGTTTTTTTGGCGATCCTGAATTTGAAATTGGAGTTGCACTTGCACACTTAAAAATGGCAGCCCAACCCGATAATCTCATTCAAAAGGCAATCAGCATCTATAAAGAAATAGCCCCTCTTGATACGATATTGTGCAAAAAGTTCATGGCAGTTGAGCTCTTGCGCCGTATATTGGGCCTTGCACAGCTGCCATTAGCACTCAATTTGGAAAAAAGGATGAAACTATTGGAAGAAGCGCAATCCATATTGGTATAATACCAATGCGGTCTTACCAATGCTTTAAAAATTCGCTATGGAAACATGATAATTTTAAAAACTATTACGATATTTATTGAGTGTTTACCCAATAATTGAATGACAAATACTCTCATGATACAACAATAACCTATCGAAGAGAAAATGGATAATAGAAGAAAGCCACAAGGTCATATTTACTAATTTGTCAAAAAGGTTACTGTATCATTTACTCAGTATGTGAGCCTTGACAGTTAAAAAATACTTTACTCCATTTTGGATGGGACCAAGGAAAAATACCACACCACATTACATGCACAATACGGTTCAATTGGAATCTCTTAATCCTGAAAATTTCCCGGCTAAAATTAAGCTGGTATTCTAGTGATGTATCCCTGTAACTTTGAAAGCGATATCCTTAAAATCAATGCCATCATCCAACGTAGGGGAAAGTCTAGATACCAATTAGAGAGCCAATTCTTCCTATAATGAATATGGATCGTTAATCTGGAGGTATCGTCTGATATTTTTTCCAAAACAAAAACCTGGTTTAACGGGGCAAGCCATTTAACGCTATTACTTTGCTCTACATATTCTATCATTCCCTCGGCGATATGCTGCGCGGTAATCTTAAATTCCATACGGTTTGTAGGTAGAACACAAAGGTGTTTGGACCCTATGGTGTTCAAGTGACCACTCCGGTCCTTAACAAGTCTCAAACCAAAAATCCACTTGGGCCGTAACGAAAAGTCGGTAACAATGCCATGGAGTCTTTTCAACGAAATGTTAAAGTTTTTGGTGGCGGACACCGGTCTGCCGTATCTATGGAATTGGGTCCTAGGCGGCAGTTCGGCGATGTTGGACTTTAAGGGTGCCAGTGAGATGTAATTATAAGGGACTTTGCCGATTCCGGTATATTCGTAAAAACCTTCCTTAACTACCATCCAATCGGGCTTTTTGAATTCTTCCGAAAATCGGGGCGGTGTTGTCAGCAGCAGATAATCATGTCCGGGTATATTGTTTTTGAGTAATTTATGGGTCAGGGTGACATCTGAGCCGAAGAGTTTTTCATGGATACCGATTTTTCCTATCGTCGTGATGCCATAGTGGTAAACGAATTTCAAGGAAAGTTCGTTTGCCGTGGAACACGCACCGCACTGGCAAATTCTGTCGCGCTCGTAAAATTGTAGGTGTTGATGGAACTCGGTGAACATTTCCTCCACCTGATGGATGAGCTCTTCAAAGGAAGGTTCCTTTCCAAACCGGTAGAAAAATACGGCATCCCCTTCGATTTCTGACACTTTTAACTCCAGCTTATTGGCGGATAGGAGTATCTCTAACAATTCAGAGATGATGTGGGTGCTGTGATCTATTTCTACCTTATTGATAAACGTAGTATAGCCCGATATGTCAGGAATAAAAAATAGGGTAGACCTTAGATTATGGGCTGCGGACATCTTCCTTTAATTT
>JBGTIS010000094.1:0-2412 GCA_041745535.1 Cyclobacteriaceae bacterium
TTCAGCTAATTCTATTTGGGTTACAGATACTCTAAGCCATAACTACTTTCATTGGCTTACTGATGTTCTTCCCAGGCTGTTTGTAGTCCGAGATAAGCTACAAGGAACAACATTATTATTGCCTGGCTCGTACCAAGCTAAGAGTTATGTAGTATCTTCTTTAAAGTCATTTTTTCTGGGAGAAATAGAGTTTGTAGATGAAGTTGTCTATTGCGCTAATCTCAGGATTCCGACTCATACGGCTCCAACCGGCAATTATAATGAGTCTGTAATTAGAGGTGTAAGAGAGATTTGTACTAATTTTTACAAGAAGAGTTCAATTGTCAATGATTTTGAGAAAATTTACATTAGCCGAGGAAAAGCTCAGAAGAGAACGTTGAGCAATGAAGCAGATTGCATCGCAGTATTGGAAGAGTTTGGATTCAAGACGATCTATTTTGAAGACTACTCTTTTGAGCAACAAGTAGAGATGATTGGAAACACACGATATCTCGTCTCAAATCATGGCTCCGGTCTTACAAATATGCTTTTCATGAAGTCTGATGGTCGCGTTTTAGAGTTGCGTCAGGATGGGGATGCACTCAATAATTGTTTCTTTGCTTTGGCATCAGCTTTGGGACTTAAATATTTTTATCAGCTTTGCGATTCACAAAATCCCGGCGAGGATGCTAATACGGCAAACTTGATTGTGAACTGCCGATTGCTTAGGGAGAATATTGAACGGATGCTAGATGATGCTAATCAAGATGATTAAAAAGTCAATTCGGAGTTTTGGGAACAGTAGTTAAATCATTATGGCTATCCATACACCCGTCGCATTCATTATTTTTAATCGCCCTGATGTAACGGAGCAGGTGTTTCAGGCAATTCGTTATGTTCGGCCACAGAAGCTCTTTGTGATTGCTGATGGGCCGCGCCCTAATAACAATGCTGACGTAGAACTATGCAAAGCTACCCGAACTATTTTTGATCGTATTGATTGGGACTGTAAAGTTTTAAGAAACTATGCAGAAGAAAATTTGGGCTGTGGATTGCGTCCTGCATCTGGAATTAGTTGGGTTTTTGAGCATGTAGAAGAGGCAATAATTTTGGAGGACGATTGTCTACCAGACCTTAGCTTTTTCCAATTCTGCCAAGAACTATTGCAGAAGTATCGGCATGACCAACGGATTATGCACATTGCTGGCAGTAGTTATTGTATTAAAGATGATGAACAGGCCTACAGCTACGTGTTTTCCCGCTACACCCTGTCTTGGGGATGGGCAACTTGGCGGCGGGCATGGCAGTACTATGATTCCGATATAAAAAAATGGAATGATGTCCGAGAAACAACTTTTTTAATAGACATATTGAATGGTGACACCCATGCAATGAAAAATTGGCAAACTATTTTTCAGACCGTTTACGAGAATCATCATGATTGTTGGGACTATCAGTGGAATTTCGCCTGCTGGTTACAGGGGGGGTTAAGCATAATTCCCAGGGTTAATTTGGTGTCAAATATAGGAGATGATGGTACTCACACAACTGCTGACAATCAACCCTACATTAATAGACCTGCTCAGGTCATGGCATTTCCTCTGCAACACCCGATCGCAATCACCAGAAACTTTTCTGTTGATAGTTCAGTTCAGGCATCATTATTTAATTGGTATCCTAATTTGTTTGAGCGCATTCATCGTAAATTCAGAAAAATTTTTAAACTTTGAAATATATATTTAGGGTAGTGAGCATTTTTATCAATTAGCAATTATATAGTTATATTTTGTGGCTGATTTTATTCAATCAAATCCTTTGGTGGTCACGGAGTTTTCATGCAAACCCTTAAAATCTTAGTTATTCCTGGTGCTAATGCCTTGCGGAATCCAATGTGTGGCAATTGGATTAATGGGCTAAGGCAGTTAGGTCATTCTGTGGTTACCCTCTACTGGGAAAACCAAGAATTGACTAATCATCAGCTGCGTGACTGGGGAATTAATGACGATGCTCATATTTTTCAGTTCTTTGGCGAGTTATCAGCATCATTACGCCAAACGATTATCTCTACCTTAGAAGGAGAACCTGATATTTTATTTTGCTGGGAATCACTTCCCCCGCTCAAGATACTTTCCAAGGTGGCTCCATTTTTCTCGAACGCAAAGGCAATTTTGCTGATTGATGCTTATCCTAACGCACCACATTTATTGACTGAAATTTTGCATTTTCTACGTTATCGTCAGAGCGATCAATTAATTAATGGTTACATCTTTTATTCCAATGTCATGCGAGATGTATTTTTTCAACAAATACCTACAGCGGCGAAAAAGCCACACTTAGTAATGGTTCATCCTTTCTTTGAATCTGCGTTCTACTCTAAAGAAGTCAAAATTACTGAAGATTTGCAGCTTGAACGGCTTGATAACAAACCCCATG
>JBGTIS010000095.1:0-2641 GCA_041745535.1 Cyclobacteriaceae bacterium
TAACCAGGTTCTATCTGAAGTGGTCGAGTTCAGTTCCGAAGTGGGTGCAGTCAGTTAAAAGGTAAGCTGGGTTAGTTAAAAGGTGAGCGAGGCCAGTTAAAAGGTAAGCTGGGTTAGTTAAAAGGTGAGCAAAAGTAATTCGGTGTTTTCTATGACCTGCTTTTTTAAATTCTCAAAACTTTATTTGTGCTGTTTATGTTCTTGTATTTAATGTTATCTTCCGTAAAGATTTGGATAACCTACCCCGCGGCTTGTGTCCCCACAACCCGAAAGTTCCCAGCACCACATTCAGGTAACATTTGCCTAGACGGTAAGTTAAGCTACAAAAAGTAAAATATCACTTATTTTAAACCGGCTAATTCTATTCCCATAAAAGCAAAAAAAGGATTACTTTTAATTGTAAAAAATTTAAACTTGTAAGGGGCTTTTCCATGAAAGACCAATTTCCGCAAACTACTTTAACTGATGATTATGTTTTCTTACAAACCGGCTTCTGAAGTAACAAAGCGAGCCTGTCAGGCAGTATGGATTGCTTTAAAATCCGTTTTGTTTCGGGCATGCTCTTCACCCTACTCCTCGGCTTGTGTCCACACAAGCCGAAAGTGTCCGGCAGTATGGCACTCCTTAAAAACCATTCTGACTCAAATATGCCTGCCTGTATTCGTTATACTTTTAACCCTGTTATCCCCCATGGCTGTAGCCCAGAAGGCCACCATCAAAGAAGAAAACAGAATCCTTAAAACCTATCCTTTTTCCGATCCAAGCCCCATTCCAATCCTGAGTGAAAATCCGAAAATCTATCCTTACCATAAATTTCTCGGATACAGCCAGGAAGAAAAAAATCAGGAATGGAAAGTGGTGGTGATGGAGAACGATTACATCCAGGTATTTGTGTTACCACAGTCAGGTGGGAAAATCTGGGGGGCCATTGAAAAATCTACAGGCGAAGAGTTTATTTACCGCAACGAGGTAATGAAGTTCCGCAACATCGCCATGCGAGGCCCCTGGACTTCCGGCGGCATAGAGTTTAACTTCGGCATTATTGGTCATGCTCCTTCCACGGCCACGCCGGTCGATTATGTAATCAGCGAAAATGAAGATGGCAGTGTTTCCTGTACCGTAGGCACTATGGATTTGCCATCACGTACCCAGTGGCGGGTAAAAATCACCTTACCTGCCGACAAAGCCTTCTTCAAAACCGAAGCCCTGTGGTACAACCCCACGCCGCAGCATCAGGCTTATTATAACTGGATGACAGCCGCCGCCCTGGCCGCACCCGACCTGGAATTGTTTTATCCGGGCAATGCTTACTTAGGGCATCCCGGCGATGTACATCCTTGGCCGATTGATCAGGAAGGTCGTGATCTGGCGCAATACAAAAACAACAATTTTGGCGGGAGCAAATCGTACCATGTGGTGGGCAATTACCATAACTTTTTTGGCGGATACTGGCATGACAAAAACTTCGGGTTTGGTCATTGGTCGCGGTACGATGAAATGCCGGGGCAGAAACTCTGGATATGGGCATTATCAAGGTCGGGTGGCATCTGGGAAGACCTCCTCACCGATACCGATGGGCAATATATTGAATTCCAGGCAGGCCGATTGCTGACCCAGTATTCCTATTCCACAGCAAAAAACCCCATCAGCGAAGCTGCTTTTGGTCCGTACGTAACCGACCAGTGGGAAGAGCTCTGGTTTCCGGTAAAGGAAATTGGCGGCATCAGTGCCGTTTCCGCCTTGGGAGCCATAGCTGTAGCGGAAAATAACGGTAACATACAAATCGGATTCAATGCTTTTCAGCAAATATCAGATACGCTGCTAGTATTGGCTGGCGACCAGATTATTACCCGTCAACCGGTAACTTTGCAACCTATGGAAGTGGTACAGGCTTCTTTTACAAAACCTGCCACCAACCAACCGTATACCATTAGCCTGAAACAGGGCGGTGTATTGTATGCCAGCACCGATCAGGAAACCAACACCCTTAGTCGCCCCTTTGCCGATAATCCTGAGATTACGTTAATGGAAGCCGACCAGTTATTTCAGGAAGGCCATCAACTGTTTAAGAACCGCAACTACGAACAGGCACAACAAAAACTGGAAGCGGCACTTAAGAAAGAACCCGGGCATCAGCAGGCGCGCATCACTTTAGCGGAATTGTTGTACCACAATGCCCAATATCCGCAGGCCCTTGCGCAGGTGAACATGGCCTTACAAACCGATGCGTATGATTATGACGCGAACTATGTGGCAGGTATTATTTACAATGCATTGGACAAGCCTGTAGATGCGCTGGAAGCTTTCGGCTGGGCAGCCCGGTCTATGGAGTACCGGTCTGCCGCGTATACCCAGATGGCAGAAATTTACATGCAGACTAATGATTATGAGCAGGCAGCACATTATGCCCTTCAGGCGCTGGATTACAACCGGTTTAACATCAGCGCCCTGCAGGTGCTGGCGGTATTATACCGAAAAACGGGTAACTCAGCCGAAGCCGAAAAAGTACTCGCTGAATTAACCGGGATAGACCCATTACATCATTTCGCGCATTTTGAGCAATATCTGGCTGACCCTTCAGCAGAAAACCTGAAAGACTTTTCTGCCGGCATCACCAATGAATTTCCGGCGCAAACCTATC
>JBGTIS010000096.1:0-17552 GCA_041745535.1 Cyclobacteriaceae bacterium
TTGAATAATGCTGCTGCCGGCAGCCGAGCGGTAACCGCCTGCACAGTGTACCATTACGGGTTTATCAGCAGGTATTTCATCGGTTCTTTCCCGCAGTTCGGGCAAGGGGATATTAATCGCGTTGGCAAATTTAGGATCGCTTTTCACCTCAGACGCGTTTCTGATATCTACAATGGTAAATGCTCGCTGGTGCTCTCTGAAATAGTCCGGATCAGCAACGGGCATGGTTTCCGCCTTCTGGTGCTGATATATCTTGGCTCCCTTGATTTTGGATTCATACCCAATTTTGGCAGCCTTTTCTATCAGTTCCCGCAGGCTTTGCTCATCGGCTGCCAGCAGATAAAAGTGTTCATTCGGGCCTACAATACTTCCCAGCCAAGTTTCAAACTTGCCACCGTTTTGCAGGTTGATGGCCCCTTTCAGATGACCCTGCTTAAAAAGCTTTTCAGGACGAGCATCAATAATGAGGGTGCCTTCCTCCAAATTAGCGTTTTCAGATAATAGCTGTACTTTTTCTATGGAAGGTTTAAAATCAGCGGCACCCTGCTTATTCAGATTTACATCGTAACCGAAATATTTTGGAATAAAAGGCTGGTCCTGCAACAACATTTCCACGAAAGCATCTTCACTCATGTCCTGCAAAGCCTGATTGCTCATTTTTTCCTGGCCAATGGTGCTTTGATTGGCATCGCTCAAAGCTTTACCGCACAGGGTTCCGGCACCATGCGCCGGATATACAATTACATTATTGTCCAGCTTCATCAGCTTATCGCGGGTACTGTGGTACATATGGCGGGCCAGTTCCTCTCGTTTTCCTCTTAATTTGCCTGCATTTTCTCTCAGATCAGGACGGCCTACATCTCCTATAAAAAGGGTGTCGCCCGTAAATACTGCCTTGTCTTTGCCTTCGTGCGCTAACACAATGCTGATGCTGTCAGGCGAATGGCCTGGTGTATTCAGGGCTCTGAGTGTAATCTTGCCAAAAGTGAGTGTATCGCCTTCATCAAAACCCTGATGCGGATAATCAGCTTCAACCAGTTTGCTTACATAGAGCGTGGCACCTGTTTTTTTGTGGATTTCCAGATGAGCGCTTACAAAATCCGCATGCGGATGGGTTTCTATTACACCAATGATGTGTGCCTGATGCTGCCGGGCAAAGTCATAATAAGGCTGCGGGTTTCTGGCCGGATCAATCAGTACGATTTTTTGTTCGCACTCGCTCAAAATAACATACGCATAATGCGCTAAGCCTTTATCTTCAAATTGCCGAATTTTCATAGTATAAATTATTTTAATAATGGTTAATGAATTCGTTCATGCATAAGTATAGCGAAAAACACTGTGATGACCATTGGTTTCTCTGCTAACTTTTTACAAAAATAAGGGTACTGCTACAATTATTTCTGCGACAAAAGTCACACAGCCGCGTTTTTTTAAATAAACAATTCATTAATGATGATATACACTCCCATAACCAGCACAAACCAGCCAAACCCAGTCTTGAGGCGCGCGCCTGATATTTTTTTCGACAGGTAACTACCCAGAAAAATACCTACCACGGAAAGCGCTGTAAAAATCAGCAGAAAAGGCCACTGAATGGGTTGGTTACCAATATCACCCAGAAATCCGATCAGCGATTTGGCGGCAATAATCAGCAGTGAAGTTCCTACTGCCATTTTCATGGGCAGTTTGGCCAGTAATACCAGGGCCGGAATAATTAAAAAGCCACCACCAGCGCCTACGATACCTGTAAGCGTACCCACCACAGCTCCTTCCAAAGCTATTAAAGGAAAATTGAAACGGATTTCCCCATTAGTGTCCTGCGGCTTTCCATTATCTTTAATCATAGATACCGCAGCGGCCAGCATAATCAGGGCAAAGAAAACCATAATACCAATATCTTTGGTAAGCGTAAAACCGCCAATGGTAAAAAGGGTATCTGGTATGGCTGGTACCAGAAATTTCCGGGTTAGAAAAACAGCTATAAACGCGGGTATGGCAAAAATGGTGGCTGCCCGATAATGTACCAACCCCTTGCGCATGAAATTAACTGAACCAATTAATGAAGCGGCGCCTACTACAAATAGAGAATAGGCAGTAGATAATATCGGACTGATGCCTAATAAATATACCAGTACCGGCACGGTGAGAATCGATCCGCCTCCGCCAATAAGCCCAAGGCTAAGTCCTATAAGCACGGATGCAACATATCCGGCTATTGTCAATGCTTCCATATTTTATTTATTTATTGCAAAGGTAGGGGCAGCTCAATGCTTTGTCTGCGACAAATGTCACACAGCAAAAGTAAACATAAGGACATGTGCTGGTTTGAAAGTATTCAGGCAAAAAAAGTGTGCTATTAGTTTGCCCAGGAAAAAACACAGTCAATATATAGGCCAAATTTCAACAGAATTTATTCCGTTTGGCGATATCACTTATCTGATAAAAAGATCTGTTTTTTTAAGCAATACCTTATTTCTTCCCAAATCAATAACACCATGTCGTTCCAGTTGCTTTAACAGACGGGAAATTACTTCTCTGGAGGTGCCTAATTCGTTGGCTATTTCCTGATGGGTGATGTTGAGTTCCAAAGTATTCAGGTGCTGAAATTTAACCTGTAAATATTCCAGCAACCGTTCGTCCATTTTTTTAAACGCGATGCTATCGATGGTTTGCAGCAGTTCCTGGAAGCGGAGGGCGTAAGTTTGAGCCACCAGTTCTTTCCATTCACGATACGTATGCAGCCACTGCTCATGCTGCTCTAGCGGAATGGTCACAATAACAGTAGCTTCTTCTGCTACGGCTCTTATCTGGCTTGGCTGGTAGGTGCCGCAACAGGTAAGCGACATGGCACAGGTTTCGCCCGGTTTCAGGTAATACAAAAATATCTCATTCCCCTCTTCATCTTGCCGGATTACTTTGACAGAACCTGATATTACCAGTGGCACTGTTTTGATATAGTTGCCATAATTAATGATAATGTCACCAGCATTAAACGTCACCCACTTCCCCTTTTCTTTGATTTCTTTCAAAAGATCAGTATGGTTTATATGCTTGAAGGTATGCCTTACCGTGTTTTCATTAATTTCCATTTTTATCGCTTATCTCTTTTATACTATAAACACGTAAAAATTTAAATTTTGATTGATCTTTCTTGTGTAATAACGATGGTTTATGTAGCAACTGTTAAACATTTATTGATTGAGCTTTTGGATATGAACGTACAAATTTACTTTTGAACAAAAGGGATGAATTGGATAATGAAACCTCAGATTTTGATGCCAGTCAGGATTCCTTTGCCAAACAGTTGCAGGCGCATGGGTACCAGACTGCCTGGATTTGTAAATATCATTTGGGCAATCAGCCCCAGGGATTTGATTACTGACAGATTCTTCCCGGTCAGGGCTATTATTATAATCCTGATTTTTTGATGATGGATGGCAGCCGGCAAAGGATAGAGAGGGTTGCCGCATCCTGAAGTCATTTTTGACAAATTAAGCCATTATCAGTTGCCTGTAATTTTCTTCCATTTTTTCAGTTTTATAACATCGATTTACCTATAGTTTTGGCATTAAAGCTTTATTCTGATGCAGGAGAATGACTTCTTCGGTTATCAACATGGAAAAGTATTTAAAATTTTAGATTATGCCGAAAAACAGGAAAAGAAAGTGCTCGCCCAAGCCTACTGAGATGCAAGGTAAAAAGGAATTTAAAAGGAAGCTTCTTCGTTTATTAAGAGCCTCAGGCTTAGAGAATGCTTATTATTTAATTCCTTCCAAGGTAATTGAGGGCATGTATAAAATTCGCTTCAGGTCGGTACGTATAGAGCCTGCCAGCAATAACATTCCTTCCCGAATATTGAAAGGAACAAAAAAACACCTGGATGATTTGCTAAAAGAAAAAAAGATTACTATTGTAGAAGGAGGGGACGAGATAGCCCTGAAAGATTATCTTTGCATTGCTCCCTCTTTTGTATATTTTATTACCCAAAATGAGCAATGCCCCAAAAGGGAGCTACTGCTAGAGAAATTTGCCCATTTAATTAAGGTGGTAGAGGAAGAGCATATCCCGACAGAAATGCTTATATATTGTAGTTGGTTAATCAGTACAAATATCTGCCGGATCAATCACCGGTTTTATTGGTTTGAATACCATCCGGAATTCAGGAATAATCAGATGTACGACTGCCTGTATATGCATAGTTCGGAAGCTGAAAAAATTAATATAAACCTGAATAAGATAGGCAGAAAAGTTTTCAGAGTGGGGTATCCCGTGGCAGAGGAGGGCGTAGAATGGGTTAGCGTAACCAGAACTGGTTTAGGGATTGAAGGACCTTATGCGGATTGCCCGGTCGAGGTTTACATACAGACCCATGCTTTTAACAGGCTCAAAGAAAGGATAGATTGTGTGGGTGCATCGCTGTTGCACTTTTACCTGTTTGCCTCGCTGAATGATTTGAAAGTACAGAGGGTGAATGGACATATCCTTATTGAGTACAGACTGAAAGACTACAAAGTAGGGTATCTGGTTTTTGATTTGAAAAAGGATAAACTTGTTCTCAAAACTTTTTTGTTTATAACTATGGATGGTACCCCGGAAGGAGAGAAGTTACGTGAAATGTGGGGCATTCAGGCAATCGATAAAAAATACCTGGAAATAGACAGGCTCAGTACTTTCGTGCTTTCAGATATCAAAGATAATCAGGAACTTAGAGATCAGTTTATTCTATCTGGTTGTGAGGATTTATTCCTGATAGGGGAAGGAGCGGTAGACTTAAAGATAGACATTAGGAAAGCAAGTATGGTAGAGGCTTATTTAAAGGTTCCTGCTGAAGTAGCTGAAAAAAATTCTATCACCGAGTTTAGTATGCCAAACACATAATGCTATTTTCAAAACACTGACCCGAAGTTAAAAAGTAAAAATGTCCCTTCTTAGACCTACGCTACGTGAGCAATCATTATGCGTTTCATCAGAAGTACCATTAACGGCTTTGATGAAGAGATAGCGGCTGACGCGGCACTAACTTTTGATCGCTTTTATTCCTTTGAGATGAGCCCGGGGACAGGGAAGTCTGAATTGAATTTTCTGTAAATACATCTTCAGGAATTACCTGGTAGTATTCATCATCAGGTGCGATCCATTGTAAGGATAGGGATTTTTCACCTTTTGCGACTAAATATTCCACAGAGATGGGATAGGTTCCGGGCAGCAGGTCAATGGCTATTTCACTATCCCAATCCTGCTCGTTAATTATTTTATCTCCATTGAGAAAGACCCTTCCTTTTCCGCTTCTTACCTGTTTAAAGAAATACTTACCTTTTTTATTGATATGAATAAATCCGGAAACCTGTAACGCGAAATTGTCCTGTAAGGGTTCAAACGATGAGGGGCCGGGAAAATGGATGGTTTCTACATATCCGACGTACGAAGGGGTATCCTGTGGTGAAATTTCAGGAAAATCGCTCGCGGAGGCTTCCTGAAGCTCCTCTAAATCGTAGGCACGAATGGTTAATCCATTTTTGTCTGCCCTGGTTTTTTCCGCTGACTGAAAGGCCCTGACCAGCTTTACCCCCGGCGTATGCACCATCGGGTTTGGATAAGCGATAGTGTCGTCCAGAGAAAGGATCCATCGTACAATTTTTTTCGCGTCTTCTTTTTTGATGAGCGGATGTTTGGTCATTTGCGCACCGCCCCATATCCCTCCTCCGCCTTCTATAATTTTATCGGCCAGCCTGTTAATGGTGCCAAAATCGGCTTCATATCTTTTGGCAATTTGCACATAGGGAGGGCCTACCGATTTATCTTTAATGCTGTGGCAATTCAGGCAGTCGTCCTCCCTGATGATTGATAAACCACTTTTTACCTTTTTCTTCTGCTCCCGGGCCTGTTCTGTTTTTTTTTCACCACATCCTGCTAACACACAACACAGCAAAGCGATACCGTACAGTAAAAAATTTTGAATTATTTTGAAGGAAAGGGATATATTGTAATGATTCATATTCAGTTTGTAATATTTATTGACGGATGAATTATAGAGTCTGACCTTATTTATATCAAATGCTTATTTAATCGTTCCATAATTTTCCTGCCTCAGCACAGACTCCAAAAGTATTACGGGTTTGCATACGATGTTTTATTTTTTATGCGTATTCATTTATCCATATGATTAATAACTTCAGAAAGCTCTTTTTCCAACGCTAAAGACCTGGGAAATAAAATATTATTTTCCAGATGAATGTGTAGGTGCAAATCTTCCTCAAACTCTTTCAGCAACGCAAAAGTTACCCGGTACGTGCTGCAGGCATCAGCCGGTGGGATATACGCATCCGTAAGCGTGCTGATTTTGCGAAAACGTTCTCCTTCCGTATCATGCTCTTTCATCATCATGGCGATAGGATTTTGCGCGGTTCCGAAATGGGGATTGCCTGTGGTTCCGCTTTTTACCATCTTTTTAATGTAGGGGAACAGTATAAACTCCTCTTTCTTCATATGAGCAGTCAGTTCACCGGCACTTTCGTTAAATTCGTGTTGTACTTCAAACAATTCGGGGTGCCGGTCGCCATGCACTTTACATATTTTATCAATATAAGGCTTTAGTACGCCAATGGCTGCTTCCACATACGCGTGATGTCTGGTTTGGATATGATCGGCCAAACGATCCAGCGACCATGCGTTATAATCAGGTGTGTGGTCATTTGCCTGCTGCTGAATAGCTTCCAAATCCGCCAGTACTTTTTCCGTATCTATGGATTTTTTCTCGCAGGCTTCTTTTACAGTGCGATTACCCTGACAACAAAAATCAATGCCATATTTTTTAAAAACCGCTGCTGTGCGGTAGTCATCCGCTACAAGGTTGCCTATAATGTTATTTGCTGTATTTTTCATAGTTATAGTTTGATTTACATTCTAAATTTGTTTGGGCATTATTTAAACAGTTTGATACCAAACATGAACAGGCAACTCACTTTGATGACTTCGGCTGCTACATAGTAAATATGTAAGCCGGATGAAGTCAGCACTTGTCCCTGGATGTGCATTTCTGCCCTGATGTCAAGTGCCGGTAGCAGCCAAAGTGTTTGGAGTAACAATAAAACAACCGGAATATACACAAGCCCAGCGTTGGCTGAAGTTAAACTCCCTGACTTTATCAGGCTAATGCCTATAGCAATGGCGAATACCCACTCCACTTTATTCAGTACACTAAATACCAGGCGGCCAATGCCCAGACCAATGGGCAAGGTAACGCCGGGTGCCCTGAACTTAAGCCAGGCCTCCATAAAGCTAATGGCACATACAAAACCGATCCAGAGAAATACAGCCACCACCGCAACCGGATATTTTACTTCTGTACTCATAGTATTGGTTTCGCGGAGTTATTTCTGTAATACTCGATTTTATAAAGGAACATTTCGGCCATTTTGGAAGCCCGCCATTTGGCTTCTTCGGCTTTTTCACCCGTAAAATTTTCATCTACCGTTTCATAAAACAGGGTTAACCACTGATCAAAATGCTTTTTGTCTACTGGTAACAGAGCATGGGGGGTAAACGGACTGCCAAAGTAAGTATGTTCGCCTAACAAAACAGTTTGCCAGAATTTATACATTTTTTCCAGATGCTCCGGCCATCGATCGCCCATGCGCTGATTAAAAACCGGCGCCAACAGTACGTCTTCCCGTACTTTTTCGTAAAAACGGTCGACCAGTAGTTTGATATCTTCAAGTTGTAAGATGTTCTTTTTTGTCTCCATCAGAAAAATGATTTATAAAATTCGGGAGTTGAATACATAATAAAATAGAACAGGGCAAAACCGATAAATCCAATCACAATGGCCCATACCCAGGCAGGTATTCCTTTGGGGGTTTCAGAACCGGTTACCACAAACTCATCTCTGCGCTCACTCCCATAGGCATTAACGGTAATAGCAACCTGATCGTCCACCACTTCATGGGCTTTTAAACCTACCACTGCTATCTCAGGACCGTTGCGTACCTCAAAAGGGATTTCTTTTACTCCTTCCACATTGCTGGAAGATTTGGCCACAATTTTCAACCGGTGTTTGCCATCGGGAATTTTGGTGGTATCCAGCATAAATTTTACCGGGGGACGAAATTCCGCGAATGGCCTGGTTTCATCATCCAGAAATACCTTGATGATACGGTTATCTTCTTTGGGTTCAGTATCTTTCATCTACTACAATATTTTTGATATGACCGGGCTGCTTTTCTCCTGGTCGGATAAGAAATTTAAGGCTATAAAAAAGCGTAAAGGAAACAATGATGATCCCTACCATAATGATGATATAATCCCAATTACCTTGCGGCCCCGTTCCATGTGTAATATTTTTTAGTAGCTTGGGCTGGTTTTGCCCACATACCGTACAGGCCAATGCGGATTGCGCAGACATTGAAAAAATAAACAGTAAAATCAGGCTGAGTTTCTTCATCTTATTTCTCGTTTTTCCAATATGTTATTGAGTTTGGTTCATCACTAAATCCCTGATTTTTTTTACGTCATCAGCCGTTAAGAGCGACGCGTTGTTACCCCAGCTAGAACGTTCATGATTGGCGATGGCGGCGACCTCCTCATCGCTCAGCTGATCGGCAAAACCCGGCATTTGCGCGAATTCAGGCCGTGCGTCATAGCCCTGCAAAATGATGCGCACCATCAGGTCCGGATCTTCATCGTTTATGATGTCACTTCCTGCCAATGGAGGAAAAGCACCCGGCAAACCGGTACCTTCCGCCTGATGGCAGGCCGCGCAGGTTGAGGTGTAAAGGGCTTGTCCATCGGGTAATTGACTATCCTGATTATTTTGTTTATTGTTTACTTCTTCCAATTTCTTTCTGGTAGAAGGGATAAATTCTACAGACCGCTCAGCCGTCAACGGTGCTTGTTTGAGCGATTGCAGATACGCCACCAAATTCAGAGCATCTGGTGTAGACACTATTTTTACATTTTTTCCTGAATACCCTTCAGGTACTGCCAACACTTTATCGCCTTCAGTAACCTCGGTTTTTTCCTCAAACAGCCAGGGGTAAGAGGGCATAATGGATTGTTTTACCACGATACGCGGATTGTACAGGTGCAGTAGGTGCCAGTCTTCACTGGGCTGGCGCTTCCCAATATTGGTAAGGTCGGGCCCGGTTCTTTCGCTTCCCAGTACCGAAGGCGACTGCCGCCAAATATTCATCCGCTGCTTGCTGTAATAATAATCGGATGGAATAGAAGGGCGGCTGCCCCAGGTTTTATCCATCGCGATGCTTCGAACCTGCTGGGTATGGCAGGCCACACAACCTTCTCTGATAAATACATGGAGGCCATTTAGTTCCGCCTCTGTCATGGTTGGCATTTCTGGTAGTGGTTTGGTATTTTCCTGCATCTGATAGGCCGGAAATACCGCTACCCCAATGCTGAGAATCAGAAAGCCCAGGAAAGATACAATGACTAACAGTCTATGGTCTTTATGGAAATTAAACATATTCTTTCGATTCAGTTTGATCTATATCTTTGTGTAAAACAGGTCGGCTTACAGCCACCTTCCTGTTTTTTACCATATAGTAGAAATTGTAGGCAAAGATCAGGTGAGATACAAACATGAGCGTACCACCGATAGCCCGGGAAACCCAATACGACTTCATCATCACTACAGATTCAATAAAGGGTAAACCCTCTACCCAGCTTAACCCTTTGAGCGTACCTCCGGCCATCAAAGAAATCATATAGGCAAACAAGCCAATAAACGCCAGCCAGAAATGGGCGCCCACCAAAAGCTGTGGCGGTTCTTTCGCTGTTATCCTGGGCACAATGGCATACATACAAGCCCACAGAATCATGGTGACAATACCGTACATGGTCATATGTGAGTGGGCTACATTAAAATCTGTAAAATGCCAGATGTAATTGGTGAAACGAAAGGCCTGAAAACTGCCCTGGGCAGAACCCACAAAATAAAATACCACCCCTACCAGAAAGAAAGGGAGTACATAACTTTTAGAAATATGGCTCCAGCTTCCTCTCATCGTCATCAGAAAGTTGGTGGTTCCCGCTATCACCGGAATAAACATGCCCGCGCTAAAGACAATCGCCGTAGTTTGCAACCACCACGGTAACGGACTAAACACAAAGTGGTGGGTACCGATCATGGTATAGAACAGCATCTGTGTCCAAAACGCCAGTACGCCCAAAGAATAAGAATAAATGGGCTTGTTGAGGGCAGACGGCAAATAATAGTAAATCAGGCCCAGGGTAAAGGTCATGAACCACATGCCCACGCCCTGGTGCATGTAATAGCCCTGTATCACTGTTTCACCAAGGCCATTCTGAAAGTTGGGTAAATAGCCTATGGTAATCAATACAGTAGTCCAGGCGAGCGCGCCCAGCATGTACCAGTTAGAGATATAGATTTCAGAGATATTGCGGTTGGCAATGGTTTTGTAAAAATTCCAGAAGTTAATGATAAGGCCAAGCGCGAAAAGTAACACCACCGGCCAGATGTATTCCCTATATTCGCCACCCCCATTGTTGATGCCTGCCATCAGGCAAATATTACCCAGCAGTACAGAAAGGTTGATCAATATCAGGGCACGCCAACCCCATTTGTAGTTATAGATTGTAGTATTGGAAGTACGCGCTACTACAAAATAACCCAATCCGAACATTGCCAATGAAGCCCAGCCCCAAAATACGGTATTGGTGTGTACCGGGCGTAGCCTACCAAACGAAAGCCAGGAAACACTATCCAGTTCGGGCCATATAAATTTCATGCCCAAATACTGACCTACCAGTGTGCCAAACACCAGCCAGAAAACCGCGGCCCCCAAGTAGAAAATGATAAGTTTTTTTAGTGATGTCGGCGTTTCAATAGCGATGGCTGCCCTTTTCTTTTCGTCTGCCAGCGGGTTCGCGGGATTGTGGGTTACTTTATGGATGAGCCCCTTCTCGTCCAAAGCTTCGTATTCGCTCCCAAGTTCAGTACCTTTCAACTGATAGGTAAGTGCCTTTTTTCGCTTTTCCAGAAGATCATCTATTTCGTCTTGTTCCAGATTGGCCAGTTCCTCACGCAATTGCCATCTCTGTTTTTGTTGGTGCTTCTCCCTCAGATTACTGATGTAACTGTTGAGCCTGGCAGTGAGGATCAAAATGGCGATAACGACAACGATTGCCACCAAAACCAAAGTTCCAACTATTCCGGGGCTGAGCATCCAGTTTTCTGTGTTAACCGTATCAGTTTGAGCCATCAGGCCCCTGGGGATTAACAAAAGAAGTAACAATGCAAGTTGTTTAATATTCATTTTTGATGATATTAAGGCCTTTTTATCTTTTTATTTTGCTACTAATCATATCCGATAATTCTTTTTTTTAGCGTTTGAGGAATACCAGCCCTTTTTCCAGGTCGTTGGTCAAACCCTGAATGGAGGTATTGGCAAGCATTTCACGCAACGCGTCCCGGATTTCTTTAAATTCATAATGAATCGGACAGGGTTTTTTTTCAGAACATTCTTTCAAGCCCAGACCACAACCCGTAAAAAGTTTATTGCCATCAATAGCTCTTACTATATCGATGAGCAGAATGGGTGGGGCATCTTCTTCCACATAAAAACCACCATTAGGTCCTTTGATAGAACGGATGAGTTCCAAACGGCTCAGGATCTGTAAAATTTTCGCTGTAAAATGCTCCGGAGCACCCACATCATTACAGATTTCTTTGATACCGACCCTTTGTCCGGATTGACTTTTGGCCACAATAAAAATGACGGCCCTGATTCCATATTCGCAGGATTTTGAAAACATACTTATATTTTTTTCTCCCAAAACATATCGTCCCAACGTTCTATTACCGGCTGATGGGATTCTCCGAGATTTGTTAGAACCTCTGTTAACTGTGCTTCTGTAAGCAGTTGTTGCAGATAAGGAAACAGATCACGTTCTTCAAAACGAATGTGCGCCTCCAATTCTTCTTCAATGAGTCCTAAAGTAATCGCCTGCCTGGCCGGCAGCGCTTCCAGTTTTTGCCGCAACCTTTTTAACCGCCTGTGTTGCCTTTCCGCTTCTTTCCGCTTTTCATCTTCCTTTTTCAACAGACTGAATACCAGTTTCTCTTCCTCATAAAAATGTGTAAAAAGAAAATGATCGAAAAAGTAACAGGCGTACCTGGTCATCCGCTCAGGGGCAATGCCACGGCGCATGCCTGTTCTTATCTTCCAGCATAACAATAGGCCAAAATGGTGGTCTTTGGATAATGGCACCAGGGCAGGATGTCTTTTTAAAGGCGTAACCTTGCTTTTGCTGTGGTTTAATATACTGTCGGTCATGATGTAACTAATTTTTATCCGGTACTATGGCTGCACGGTAATTCTCACTTACCAATCATTATTTGTAAGCAAAATGCCTAATTCGCATTTGCATGCGAATATATAACAATAATAAAAGATAAAAAGGTCTTTTATTATTTTAATTTATCAATAAAGAATTTATCAGGGAATATAAAGTGTAGCATCAGGAAGTTTGAATATGAGCATGCGCGGGAAAAAGGGCTTTATCCTGATAAGTGGCATCAAATGTTATTTAGCTTTTTACTCAGGTTTATGATGCTTTTTCTCCCCATCATTATCAACCTGGGTTTTAATTGTTTCATTTAATGCCTCTTTGAACTCTGGGCGTAATTCAGCAGCATTGATATAACATACCGGACTTGCGTTCTCCGGTAACGCATCGTTTTTTTCTTCCCACTTTTTTTTACTGGCTGGCATAGCAAAAATATTTTGAATTATATACAGGTCTTAGCAATCGCAACTGAAATCATATATATGCGCATAGAAAGGGGAAACCGCTTCATCTATTCTGATAATGTGGTCTAACCGAACTTCTTCTCCATTACTTACGGCCAGAAATTCCATGTTATCTTTGGTTAGTATATTTTTTACCACCACCATTACTTTCATAAACTCGTGTATATCGGTAAAATAATGCAGGTTTACATATTGCTTTCTGGCAACGGCTGCTTCCAGACATTTGCGAAATTCACTATCAACAGGTTGATAATCTTTTTTCATATCTCAATATAATAATCGGTGATCCTGGTGCGTAACATCTCTTTTGCACGGTTGAGCCGAACTTTCACATTAGAGGTACTGATGTGAAAGCATTCGCTGGTTTCAGCAATATTCATGTTTTCAATTTCCCTCATCACAAACGTTAAACGGTATTTTTGGGGCAACTGTTCAATCGCGTTTTCCAGGGCTCTTTTTAATTCATCATTAATGGCTTTCTTTTCTGGTGTTTGCATATCTGATAGTACTGATGGTGATGCTGTATAAAGGTTTTCCTGCTCCGAAAGGTTTGACGAAACGTACCTAAACCGGCTTCTGTATTTCACATCGGCCAAAGCTTCATTAATCAGTATTCTGGTAAGCCAGGTAGAAAACTTAGTGAGATTATTAAACTATGGCCGTTGGCGCTTATGCCGTTGCCCGGCTTACAGCAATTGTAAACCCTGCTCATTAAATATGATTTACCTTACGGTTATTCAAAAATCAACCTTGTTAACCATATATTTAATGGAAGATGATGGGGGCAACCGGTGGGATATTTTTGGAAATAAATATGGCTTAATATTATATTTAGCATAAGATGCAGACCCTATCAAAAGGAAAACCCGAAGATTAGCTTCGGGTTTCCTAAATTAATGAACGAAACAAAGTATTAAAAAATTTACCTGCGGTGTATTGTCGCATCATGCGTTTTCCGCTCTACATTTACAGAACGCATAAATCGCCAGGCGTATTATTCTTCAATCCATTGGTGGGCATGTTGTTTTTCCGAAAAATGAAAACTTTTCAATTTTATACCGATCATACCATCGGCAAACTGAGTGGCCTGGTTAATGCAGTCTTTCACTGTAATTACAGCCGCTTTTTCAAAGTTACGCAGGTGCCCGAAATTGTACTGAAGGTCTTCCAGTAAAGTATCTATAGAAAAGCCTTCCTCATCCACATATTCAACATATAGCCTTAACCTCTGGTAAGATTTTAGTTTTTCCCTTAGTTGCATGAGAAGGGGTTTGATGTCTGCTTCACTGGTAGTTCCATCTATCCGGAACCCAACAATATCGTCTCGATGTGTTTTTATAGATTCCATCATATTTAATTTATCTTCGCGTATTCTCAACCACAAATATCCCAGCTTCGCGAATGAATTAAAATGATATAAATCGCTGATATTTGATGATAAATATCATTTAATTACTGACGGCTTATTACTATTCTTCTTAAAGAAAAAAATAATACCGCGGATGAATAACATAGCACCCAAAGCGCCAATAACCCCTCAGATATTTCAGATGCTGGAAGCAGTTTTTCAATCCGCTACTGACGGTATTTTAATTGTCAGAAACCAGAATGAAATTATACAGACGAATCCTGCTGTGGAAAATTTTTTTGGATATGCCCAGGATGAACTGCTCAGGCTCCCTTTGGAGACACTGATTCCGTCTGGTTTATCCCATAATTTTTGGGATAACAGAAAAACAGGAAAAAAACCATTTCAGGGTGAGGAAATCATCAAAAACCAGAAAGTGATGGGTGTGCATAAAGATGGTTCTGAAGGGCCGCTTCAGGTAAATATTCATCTTACTGAAATACAGGGAGAACCGGTGGAAATTTTTTTCATGCAACCTGTTTCATCGCCTGATCAGTTTGAAAAACATGAAAACGGACAACCAGCTCTGCCCCTGGCTAGAAATGCGCCTAAGCTTAAGGGTCAAAAAGACACATCGCCGCAAAACTACACGGAAGAACTGGAGCAAAAAGTTAAAAAGCGTACCCGGGAATTAACGGCAATGGTTAAAAAACTGGTAGAAACGAATTTGTCTTTGGAATATCAGATGCATGAAACAAAGCTGGCAGACGCGCAGGCCAAGAAAAACTACGCCCTGTATGTAGCCATTGCCCGTTATTTTCCCAAGGTAATGATTGTGGTCATCGACAGAGATTACCGAATTGTTTTTCTGGATGGAGAAGAACTGCAAAAGATAGGGCTGGACAAGGAAAATGTAGAAGGGTTGGCAATAAGAAAAGTGAAAAACTTCTCTGCCGAATGGAAAAATCAAATGATTGCATATGCCGAAAAGACTTTTCAGGGCGGTCATTTTTATTATGAAATAAAATACCGGACCAATAATTATAAGGTCAATACCATGCCCCTGGATGACGGTCAGTTGGACGTGAACCTGGTTATGTTTGTGTTTACCAATATTACAGAACAAAAGAAGACAGAAGTTAAAATGCTCAAAGCTTTAAAGAAAGAAAGAGAGCTGAGTGAACTCAAGTCCCGTTTTGTGTCTATGGCGTCTCACGAGTTCAGAACGCCTTTAAGTACGATTTTGTCTTCCGCCAACCTGATCGCCAGGCAGAATGAACCTGGAAAAGAGGAAAAAAGACTGAAAAATGTAGCGCGCATCAAATCCAGTGTAAAAAATCTGGTGGATATTCTCAATGAGTTCCTTTCCATCGGCCGACTGGAAGAAGGAGAAGTGCATATGAAAAAAGAAGTGTTCGAGCTGAATGATTTTATGAAGACGATCATACAGGAGTTACAGCATGTACAGAAGCCGGGGCAGCAGGTACGGCTTACTTCCGATAAAAAAATTATTCAGGTCAATTTGGACAAACAGTTCACCAGAAATGTGTTTCTTAATCTGTTATCCAACGCGTTGAAATATTCGCCACACAATAAGCCTGTAGACCTGATTATTACCACAGAAGGCTCCGCCATTATGGTGAAGGTGCGGGATCAGGGCATTGGCATTCCTGAAGACGAACAAAAGAATTTATTCAACCTGTTTTTCAGGGCTCGCAACGTAACCAATATTGAAGGTACCGGTTTGGGGCTGCCCATCGTGAAAAAGTATATTGAGCTTATGAATGGTAAAATAACATTTGAAAGCCTGTTAGAACAGGGGACTACCTTTACCATTTTTTTACCGATGAAGTAATGATGAAAAAAATAGTATTGATAGAAGATAATCTCGACGTAAGAGAAACCACTGCCGATATACTGGAGCTGGCAAGTTATGAGGTAATTACAGCGGAAAACGGGAAAGAAGGGATAGAAAAGGCCACCACCCATCGCCCGGATTTAATTATTTGCGACATTATGATGCCGGGCCTGGATGGGTATGGCGTATTGCATATCCTCAGTAAAAATCCTGAAACGGCCCATATTCCTTTTATATTTCTTACTGCTAAAGCAGAAAAAGCTGATGTGCGCAAGGGCATGAACCTGGGCGCGGACGATTATTTAACAAAACCTTTTGAAGAAATGGAATTGCTGCACGCTGTAGAAAGCCGCCTGCATAAAAATGAAACAAGAAAAAAAGTGTTCTCAAAAAGCATTGCTGAACTTAATAAGTTTTATAACGAAGCCAGTGCGTTCAAAGAACTAAAAGATCTCTCAAAAAAAAGGAAGCTGAAAACTTATAAAAAGAAAAAGCATATTTACTATGAAAGCAATAAAACCGATGCGCTCTATTTTCTTAACGAAGGAAAAGTAAAAACCTATAAAACCACTGACGATGGCAAAGAATTTATTACCGGCATCTTTCATGCGGGAGATTTTTTTGGCTATATGCCGCTGTTGGGAAACAAAGAAACCTATTCCGATACCGCTGTGGCTATGGAAGATACGGAGGTTTGCCTGATACCACAACAGGATTTTTTCAAACTGCTTTACAACAACCGCGACATTGCCAGCAAATTTATCAAAATGATTTCCAGTAACCTGATGGAAAGAGAAGAACAGTTGCTGCGGATTTCTTATCATTCGGTGCGGCAACGGGTAGCGGAGGTCCTCTTAAGGCTGAGCAGGCAGACCGATAACCATAATGAGCCTGGCATCGCGATCACCCGGGAAGATCTGGCAGGCCTCATTGGCACGGTAAAAGAAACAGTGATCAGAACGCTGGCCGATTTCAAAGAAGAAGGCTTAATCGCTATCGATAGGAAAAAGATCGTTATCCTGGATCAGGAAGGGCTAATTAAGGTAAAATCCTGAGTAGGAAGTGAGGCGACCGAAGTTTTTTGAATGTTGAATGAATTTATTCCCATTCAATATTCAACATTTTTAATTTAACATTCAACATTTATCTCACTCCCGACTGATGATATAAGTCACCTGTTTTCTCAGGCTAAAGTCATTTTTTAGTACGGCGTTTTGTTGTTCTTTTGCCAGTATATTAAATGGCGTATGTAACCATTGAAAATGGATAAAGGCTTTTCACACTACCGGCTGAGCAAAAAGTTGAAAATACATTTGTATCTGGAAGTTTGTAGCACGCTGGCAGAAGGGGAAGGCATTGTCAGGCACCTCAAAAAACGAAATCCTTCGTCAGCACATCTTTCTGTTTTAGGAAAGATAACTGGTTTTTCGGAGCAGGATTTTGGTCATGCCACGGCATGTTTGGCCAAGCTAACGGCTACCTCCATCCACATATTACATACTGCCGACATAGGGAAAATTTTTGTAGCCGGATCATTATCTTCCCTGTTGATGGAAAA
>JBGTIS010000097.1:0-15108 GCA_041745535.1 Cyclobacteriaceae bacterium
GCCTGGTAAAACGTTCGGTAGTCAATTAGCATGCTATCCTGAGATGCTCTGGCCGACGAATCAATATTAAGACTGAAATTAGTAATCGAAAGTCGGTTGGAAAAAACATTAAACCGGACCTGGTCATAAGAAATGGTATACAAACTATCGGTTTCTTTCTTCACCAAGTCCATCAGTATTTCACCTAAGAGCTGCTGGGTATACAGTTGAAATCCTTTGTAAGAAAATGAGCCCACTATAATAGCAGCTCCAATCATAAGGAGTGGCCATACAGGCAATGATTTGATTTTTTTGGCGGGTTTTTTATTTCTCATTAAAAATACTGAATTCCAAGCTCAAATAACGGAATATGTCAGCGTAAAGTCATGATCATTAACAGAACAATCGTGCCAAATCTAAAGTGCCAGATTCTCTTTTTTTTCTCCTTGCACTTCAGCTCTTGTTTTTGGTAAACTGGCCGGGAAGCTTTCCTGAATGTAGGAAATAAGCTGTTCCCGCACATCGCATCGCAGGTCAAAAGCATCGGAAGCATTCCGCGCACTCATCAATGTCCTTATTTCCATAGTTCTTTCCGTAGCATTAGTTACCTGCAACACTTTTACTTCTTTATCCCAAAGTGGATGTGTCTCTAAAATGTTAAAAAATTTTTCTCTGACCGGGGCGAGGGGTAAACTGTAATCAGCGTAAATAAATACAGAACCGAGTATTCTTGTAGAGGTCCGGCTCCAGTTTTGGAAAGTATTATCAATAAAATAATTAATGGGTACAATAAGCCGGCGCAAATCCCAAATCCGCACCACCACATAGGTAAGCGCGATTTCCTCAATTCTGCCCCATTCTCCTTCTACCACCACCACGTCGTCGTAACGAATGGGCTGGGCAAACGCAATCTGAAAACCAGCCAGTAAATTAGCAATTGATTTCTGAGCGGCAAAACCAATGATAATACCAGCTACTCCGGCAGAAGTAAGCAATCCGGCGCCTACTTTTCGTACACTTTCAAAATTCAGCAACACCAGCGAAATTGTAATAATAACAATCAGGATGATAGCCAGCTGTTTAATATAAGTAAGTTGGGTAAGTACTTTCCGGCTGTGCGGATTGTTGTTGATATCAACATCGTATTGGCGTAATACAACTTCTTCCAATACATGCAGGAAATTGATTATAAGCCAGGAGAAATCAATAATAAGGGCTACTTCCAGTGCTTTATTCAGCCGTCTATGCGTGGTTTCCTCCAGAATAAGCAAATTTAAATTAAGGGCAAGTACCAGTAGTGGTATAAAAAAAAGAAAGGGCAGGTGTAAATGCTTTATAACAGATTCTACAAAAAGTGAGGGCTTTTTCCGATAATAATACCTCACCAGTTTAGTAATAATAAATCTCAGTAAAATCCCCGCGACGATAACTATAGCCACCACAATTACATTAGCCAGAAAAGGGTGTAAATGATTTTTAAAATCCAGTAATTTTTCTATCAACAGATTGCTTATTTTAATAATATGAATCAAATGATGTTGTGCTGAACAGAAAATTAAAAAATACGGTTGCAATAAAAATAAAACTACTGTGCCTTTCAGGCTTTATTCAATAAAGAGTTCTTGTTTTGAAGTGCTAGATATTCAAAAAGTGTTTTATTTCTTAAAAAAGAGAATTACTTCTTATTTTCAATTATAAACAATATAAATGAGTCTTTTATTAGTTTCAGGCAAAAAAGCAAGGTTACTGAACCACAGATAACTTATCGCGCCTGCCCATGGTATCTGTGTTCTTAGGCTTTCGGAAGTTACAAAATCCTCCCCTTATGCTCTACTAAATAAAAACTTTCAGGGTTTATGAGTAGCCACCGCGATTTTTGAGTCGGCCGTACCATAATACAGCAGCCATTGGTTCTTAAAATAAGCCAAACCTTCCAGAAAACACACCTTATTTACCTGCCCGGTTAGCTCATAATCTTTTTCAGGTTTAAAAAAATTGCTGTCGCCGCGGCTGATTAAGGTTGAAGGATCATCGGCCCTGAAAAGTGCCTGCCCGGCGGCATAGGTAAATTCAGCAAGGCCAGGATCACCTTTGGGTTGTGGGGCATTTCTGGCGTTATAGATGAGCAGAATACCCTCGTCGGTTAGTAAAGCCGGTGGACCAGGCTCTACCAGGTCACTGTCAAAATATTTTTCTCTGGGCGAAAGCACAGGTTGTAATTCACCGTTTTCGTCTTCCAGCGGTGTCCAGTGGATTAAATCCTCAGAAGTGGCCAAAAACAGATGGGTATCGCCCCAATACATGTAATACAAACCATTAACAGGTGTGGCTACCATTTTGTTTCCCTGCAACCGGCATACGACCGATCCTGATTTCGACCAGGTTTCTTTATATTTACCCTGATAAGCATTGGCAAAGGCAAGCCCTTCCTTCTTCCAGTGAACCAGGTCTGGGGAGGAAGCCACACAAAGGCGGGCCAGTTCGCCATTGTAAGCGGTATAGGTCATAAAATAAGTTCCGGCAGTATCTTCTACTACCCTGGGGTCTTCACAGCCACCTTCCCATTCAACAGGTTTCATAAAATCGTTATCCGGGTAAAAAACTGGTTCTGGCATGCGGTTAAAATGCAGTCCGTCGGTACTGGTCGCCAACCCAATTCTGGAAGTACCATTGTGGCGGCCCACTGAGTCCTCAGCCCGATAAATCAGAAATACAGTGTCGTTTCTCACAATCGCTGCCGGATTAAACACATCTTTTACCTCCCAGTTTACTTTTTCCTTCCGGATGGGGCATTCAAAAACCGTAGCGGGTGCTGGCGTTAGCACAGGATTGGCAGCATCCTCCTTCACGAAAGGTAACATCATCCAATCATAATTACTGACCATTTCAGCATTTGTTGTATCCGATTGGTTTTGCGGCTGACAAGCCAACAGGGAGGTTAGCAGGAGGAGGAAGGGTAAAAAGGAAAAATTCATATAAGTGTATTTTAAAGAAGGAACCTTGTATTACCAAAGTTAGTTATTGCTTCTGGAAGAATAATATTTTCAGATAAATTTGTTTGTAAGCTGATATTTTACAATTTTTTTGCTGTATCAGGGTTTTAATTCTAATTGCGGAAAAAATTGAGATTGATAAAAGTTTTTCTGTATTTTCGTAAACTAATTGTTAAAAATTTAAAAATATGATGGTAAAACATTGGTTAATGGTAAGCCTGGTGTTGATACATACTGTATCGTTTGCCGGAGCGAAACAAGAATCTTCCCGGAATACGGACAGGATAATTTTAACGGATACAACAGAACATGCTGTTGATAACTGGTTTAATCTGGATCCGTCAGAGGATCATGTGCTGGGAATTAGCACAGAAAAGGCCTACCAAACATTCCTGAAAGGAAAAAAATCAAAAACTGTGGTGGTAGCTATTATTGATTCGGGAATAGACATTAACCATGAAGACCTGGAAGGTAAAATATGGGAAAATACTGACGAAATTGAAGGCAACGGCATTGACGACGATAAAAATGGATATGTGGATGATGTGCATGGCTGGAATTTTATCGGTGGTAAAGATGGCGAAAACGTGGTGCACGATTCCAATGAATTAACCCGCCTGTACGCAAGCCTTAAAAACAAGTACGAAGGCAAAGACCCCGCTTCCCTGTCGAAAGAAGAAAAAAAGGAATATGAGCAGTATCTGGAAGTAAAAGAAAAGTACGAAAGCAAGGTGAATGAATTACAGGAACAGTATACCGGATTTGCCAGCTTCAGAACAGTTTTCGATCGGTCTAATAAACTGATGGAAGCTTATTTTGGTGTGGAAGATGTGCCCTACGACAGCGTTGAGCATCTGGATTCACCCGATATGCGGGTAATGCAGGCTGGTCGTATCGTTTTGTATGCTTATGAAAATGGTTTGGATAAGGAAAAGTTTGAAGAAGGTGAAGAATATTTCAGCAATAGCCTGGAATATGGCTACAATCCTGATTATAACCCACGTACCATTGTAGGCGATAATTATAATGATGTTACAGAAAAAATTTATGGCAACAATGATGTAATCGGTCCATACTCTCGCCATGGCACCCATGTGGCCGGTATTGTGGCTGCCGACCGCTACAATGGTGTAGGCATGAAAGGCGTGGCAGAAAACGTGAAGATTATGGTAATTCGCGCGGTGCCCGATGGCGACGAACGTGATAAGGATGTGGCCAATGCCATTTACTATGCGGTAGACAATGGCGCTCAAATTATCAACATGAGTTTTGGTAAATCGTATTCACCCGACAAAGAAGTAGTTGACAATGCTGTAAAATACGCTGAATCAAAAGGAGTATTGTTGGTGCATGCTGCTGGTAACGATGGCGAAAATACAGATAAAGCCGCTAATTTTCCGAACAGAGAATATACAGGGAATAAAAAGCAGGCCAGCAACTGGTTAGAGGTAGGTGCTTCTTCCTGGAAAAAGGATTCTGAAATGGTAGCTGAATTTTCAAATTATGGAAAAAAATCAGTAGATGTATTCGCGCCCGGTACTGAAATTTATTCTACTACTCCGAACCAAACGTATGAAAGTCTGGATGGGACCAGTATGGCCGCCCCTGTAGTTACCGGTGTAGCCGCTTTGCTGATGTCTTACTATCCAAACCTGAGCGCTCAGCAGATAAAAGATGTTATTTTAACGTCTTCTGTAAAATTCAATAAGCTAAAGGTAAACCGACCGGGAAGTGTGGATACCACCAAATTTTCTGATTTGTCCAGCACAGGTGGCGTGGTAAATGCTTATGAGGCTGTAAAACAGGCAGATGCCCTCAGCAACAAAATTGAAAAAAGATAGCTTGTAGTGAAAAGCCTTAAAAGCTGGATAGTATGCTGTTACTATTCGGCTTTTTTATTTATTTTAACTGCTTTTTTATTTCTTCAATAGCCCGGTCCAATTGAGGATCTCTTTCGTTCAATCGGTCTTCAAAAGTGTTTTTTACTTCAATATCCGGCTTTACGCCATTTTTCTCTATATCCTGTCCGTCCAGGGTGTAACATCCCCAACTGGGCAGCCGGTAATAAGACCCGTCAACCAACGATTTGCCGGTGGTAAAAATAATCCACCGGTAGGTTTCTGTTCCTACAATAGTGCCCAGGTTCAAAGCTTTAAAGCCGGCAGCCGTCATTTCCGCGTCGCTCAGGCTTTGTTCATTTACCAGCATCACTATTGGTTTATCGGCAGGGTGAAAATTAGGCTGGTCCGTTAAGGTTCCACCCCGGTATTTCCACTGCAGGTATGCTTTTCTGGCAAGGAAATCCAGTACCGCATCGTGCACATTGCCGCCGGTGTTATAGCGCAAATCAATAATTCAGGGCATCTTTTTGGTAGGCCAGGGTACTCATATCAATCAGAAACTGTTCCAGGGCATCGGAGCCCATGTTTTTCATATGTACATAGGCAATCCGATCCTCACTTTTTTCATCCACATGTTTTCTGTTTTTCCTAATCCAGCTATCGTATAAATGATCTTTTACTGAATTATAGGATTCCGGATGTATTTTAATATCTATTTTTTTTCCTTCCCTTGTAAAAGTAAGACTAAGCTCATCATCCATAGAAGGTTTGGTAAAGTAAAATTCCCGGTTCTGCCTGGTATCTACAGGTTCATGGTTAATCGCTGTTAGCAAGTCGCCGGGTTGAATATCAATATTAGTTTTATCGGTAACACTATTTTCTACTATGCTGGCTACCAGATAGGGATTGTTCTCCTCGAAAAGCAAGCCTATACCCAAGGTACGCACCTTATAAAAGGCATCTTCCTCATCGCCGCTTGACTGGAATCCGTAATGAGAAGTGTTTAATTCGCCCAGCATGTCGTTGGTAAGTAACCGTAAGTCTGCGCGACTATTGATATAGGGTAAGTAGGCCTCGTACTTTTCTTTGGTTTTCTCCCAGTTTATCTCATGAAAATCAGCATCATAAAAGTTCTCCTCCATGTTGGCCCAGGTTTCATAAAACATCTGGTTGAATTCATCTTTCAGGTTGCGGCGAAAAGTATGTGAAATTTCAATTTTTTCCGTTTTATTTTCATCCAGTTTCAACTGGCAGATGGTACCATCTATGAGCAGATAATAATTGTCCTCTGCTTTGGTCAGAATTACATTGCTGGTTTGGGCGTTTTCTATTTTTTCAGTTTTCGGAGTTTCGAAAGGTTCCAGAGTGGTTTTCCAGATTTGGTTGGTGCCTTTTTCATGGTCAGAGGCATACAATACATAAGTTTTGTCATCTTTTTGTATCACATTAGGACTACTTTGCGTACCGAAATCAGGGCCAATATGTGCCCAGCGTTCATATAATTTTTCCGGATTGATGCGGACCTGAATTTTTTGTTTTTCTTCTTCTTTTTTCTTTTTCTTATCTTTTATGTTCTCCTCGTCATCTTCTTTTTTTTCTTCAAAAAGCTCCTGATAACTTTCAGAAACAAAAGGTTTATCATGTTTTTCTAAAGCTATTCGGTAAATTCTGGCATTTTCCAGTCCATAAGGATAAGAAGGTTTTTCCCGGCTGGCCACAAAATAAATATATTTGCCGTCGGGTGACCAGAATGGCTCTGTCTCAGTAAGGCCGGTATGGGTCAGGTTCAGCGTATCTTTGGTTTCTAATTGATAAACCATTATCTCATCTTCGAAATTTCGTTTGGCAACAAATACGATATATTTCCCATCGGGCGAGAAGTAAGGCAGCGGATTGAACAAAGCCCAGAGTTCGTCCGTTACTACCGTTTCGCTGGCAAAGCTTTTCATGTCCATCAGCCTGACTTCATTTCTGCCACTGAGGTATACGCCTTTTGTCCGGTCTTCATTCAGGGTCAGATTCCGGTTATTCTGCTGGTCTGAAGTAAGTTGCCGGGCAGTTTCTTCCTTGTCGGCAGGCATAGTAAACCAGTTCTGATAACCCTGAACCGTTTGGTTAAAAATCAGGCTTTTGTTATCAGCGAGCCATTTTACTTCCAGCACCCGCCCGGTAACCTGGGTTTTCAGTTGTCGGGTTAATTTCCCTTTTATATCAGTAACGAAGAGTTCTCCCCGCGATACAAAGGCCAGTTTCTTATTATCAGACGAAACATCAAAAGCAGAAATTTTTCCTTCTACTTCAAAATCCTTCAGTTGGGGTAGTACTTCATTTTTATAGATGGAAATATTCACCTTTTCCGAAGTTTTTGAAGCAACATCGTATATAAAAAGCTGATAGTCTCTTTCAAATACCACCTTTTTGCCATTAGCACTTACAAATGGATGTTTAATAGAAGTATCAAAATTCGTTAACTGTGTTTTCTGTCCATTCAGAAATGTATACAGGTTATACTCTCCATTGGCTTCATCAGAAACAAAATAAACCTGCCCCTGCTGGTCGATGGTAGTCCATAAATCTTTTCCTTCATAAGCAGTATAGGTTTTGTACTGTTTAGTTTCCGGATTATAAGATTTGATATCGGGGTTAAAAGCACCTTTATAGCGCTTCCGGTTGGCAAAAAAATTACTTTCCCAGCTTTCGTTAAAAAATATTTCCCCTGTGCCGGGATGTTCTGCCAGGTTATGGATGGTATTAAAATAATTTTCAAATAATCGTTTCGGAGTATCCCCATTCCTAGAAACCGTAAATCCGGTAAACCGATTGTAGCGGTCAGAGGTGAAATAAATTTGGGTATTGTCCCAACTCCAGCCATCTACATCATCACCAGCTTCGTGGTAAGTTAATTGCCGGATTACCCCGCCTGCCAGCGGCATTAAAAACACATCATTGTTTCCGTATTGGGCTCCGGTAAATGCCAGCCACTGGCCATTGGGAGAAATGCGCGGACGGGTTTCAATACCTTCCATGGCCGTAAGCCTGTAGGCAGGGCCTCCATTTGTATTTGCCCGCCATAAATCGCCGGCATAACTAAAAACTACGGTGGTGCCATCGGGAGAAAGGGTAGGATAGGTCGCGAAATAAATTTTCTGGGTTTGGGCTGATAAGACAGTATAAGCGCAAAGCAAAACAATACTCAGAATAGTTTTTTTCATGCTTTTATTAGGTTAGACAGGTCTGCAGGCGGCATAAACCCGCCGTTTTGGCTGAAAACTGTAGTATTTAAAAAAACAGGGGTTTATTGTTTTAATTTTAATTTGCAAATAGTTGAAATAACACTAATTTTGCAGTTCGTTAAAAAAAGCAATAGTAAATAAAGATTTAGAATAAGGCAATGGCAAATCATAAATCAGCTTTAAAAAAAATACGGTCAGACGAAGCGAAGCGATTAAGAAACCGGTACCAGTTAAAAACCACCCGAACTTATATAAAGAGGTTACAGGAATCCACGGATAAAACCGAAGCGGAAAAGCTTTACAAGGATGTATCCTCTATGCTGGATAAACTTGCCAAAAAAAACATTATTCATAAAAACAAAGCTGCTAACAATAAATCAAGGTTAGCTAAATTTGTTCATTCGTTATAGTCTGTTCCTTTCCCATTATTTTATAAAAGCCTTTTATCTACCCGGGTAAAAGGCTTTTTTATGCACTTATAGAAAGTTGATTAAATTCTTACCCAAGAAGGATTTCCGTTTTTTACCTTAAATAATTACGCGTTTTTCCATGTAATTTAGCTAATCGTTGTAACAGCAAAGGTTTAGAGAAATGGATTCAGCATATTCAAATGAAAAGGGGATTAGAAGTTGGGCAGAAGAAGACCGGCCCCGTGAAAAATTATTATTGAAAGGCAGAACTGTGCTTTCAGATGCCGAACTTATCGCAATCCTGATTGGCTCGGGCACCACTTCGTTAAGCGCGGTAGATGTTGGCAAAATTATTTTGAAGAGTGTAAATTACAATCTCAATGAATTGGCCAGGCTTTCAGTCAGGGACCTGCAAAAGTTTAAGGGAATTGGCCAGGCGAAAGCTATCAGTATTGTAAGCGCGCTTGAACTGGGGCGAAGGCGGAAGGAACAGGAACCTGCCCAAAGAGAGAAAATTACCTGTTCAGAGGATGCCTACCATATTATGCGCCCACATCTGCTGGATTTACCGCATGAAGAATTCTGGATTATTTTGCTCAATCGCGCTAATATGGTTATGAAAACCCACTCTGTTAGCCACGGAGGCATTTCAGGAACCGTGGCTGATCCCAAAATTATTTTCAAAGTAGCGCTGGAAAATCGAGCCTCTTCTATCATTCTGGCTCATAATCACCCTTCAGGCAATTTAAAACCCAGTGAGGCTGATATCAAGCTTACTCAAAAGCTTAAAGAAGGGGGTAACATGCTGGATCTTCCTGTTCTGGATCACATTATTTTTACCGATGAGAGCTATCTGAGCTTCGCCGATGAAGGCATGATATAAAATATATATGTATTGTATTTGAAATTTCATAAAATTTCTTGAAATTACGATAAAATTTTTATGAAAAACCTGGTTTCAACCAAATATCCCATCATTTATAAAGGTTGGATATTTTCCTGGATAGCTGCTTTTTTTAGCCTTACCTTACTTACCATATTCTGGGAAAGAGAAAATTGGTGGACGGCGATTTGGCTGCCCTTAATTGTTTGTGGCACCTTAGTTCCCCGAATTACGCGGGTAATTCGTAACTTAAAGACGATCAGGGCCGACCATCAATACTTATACATCAGCGACCGCAAAAGTGAGATTAAAATTTCCTTCAACGAAATTTCAGTATTTGAGCTTAAAACCATTGGCGGCATTTACAAAATTGTTTTGCGCACTCCTCATCCTCAGTTGGGAAAACGTATTTATTTTATGGCCTCAATCCTGTATCCTTTTAATGGCAAAACGATAGACAAAAAAATGCGAATGTTACGTGATAATATCAGGCATATACAACATAATATGCAAATAGAAGAAAGCTAAAAACTTTTTTATCCTTTCAATTACCCGATCCATAATTTTCCTCAATCGTAATTCCGCGTTTTTTTCTTTACATATTACAAATATTTATTTAATCTTTCTTATAACTAAATTCCCTTGATTAGTTATACCTCGATAAATTTGAAATATTTCCGAATTCTTTTAAATTTATAAGAATACTTTTTCCCGATATATCCACTGATGGATATGCGATTTTTTTATTTTATCAACCCAAAATAAAGTTTATATGAAAACAGTGCATATCCTTTTAATTGCTACCTTGTCTTTATTTTTCATCCGCTGCAATCATGAGAAAGCGAAAGAAGAAGTTCATTTGAGTAAAGATGCGCTGGAAGGAACCTGGAAACTTTCTTCTTATATAGACCCGGACAGCAAGGATACCACATGGAAGGAATATCCCAGCAACATAATTTATGAAAAGTTTATTACGCCTACCCATTTTACCTGGGTGCGGTACGATAAAGATAAAGATGTAATGCAGGGAACAGGTGGTGGGACGTATGTTTTTAATGATACCTCTTATACAGAAGATATTTTATTCTTTTATCCTCCCGGATCCAATATATTAGGTCAGGCTATTCCATTTTCTGTAGAAATGGAAGACGGGAAATGGCACCATACCGGTTATGCGAAAGTTTTGGAATTTAATCCTGAGGTAGGCGAAGTGCAGGTAACTGATTCCAGTAAAATAGAAGAGATCTGGACAAAAATAGATGGGAAAGCCGATAGTACAAATTCTGATATAGATTTGGTAGGTAGCTGGGAATTGGTTTCTTACATGAACCAAAATGAATCGCTTTGGTCTGATTATCCTGATTTTGTAGGCTATATCAAACATATCACTCCGACCCATTTCGTGTGGGTTAAGTACAATGCTGATGGAGATGAAGTAATGTCAGAAGGAGGAGGAACCTATTCTTTGGAAGGTAATACCTACACTGAGAATATAGAATTTATGTACCCTTCGGGTTCCAAGCAGGTAGGTACTTCCTTGCCCTTTACGGTAGAGATGAAGGATGGAAAATGGTATCATACCGGTTATGTGAAAAAAATAGAAACCGATCCGGCCACTGGTAAATCTACTGTTACCGACTCTACTTTGATAAGAGAAATCTGGAAGAAATACGAAGGACCAAAAGCTAATATCTGATAGAAAAATGTTATTGTGAACAAGATTTGGTAACAGAAAAATACTTAAAAATGGTGTGAAGCGGATCTTCTATCGCGCACCTAAAAAATAAAAGGCTCCCTTGTTTTTGGGGGCCTTTTTTATCGGTATTTAACTTGCCAGCTTTTTTTGCCTTATATAATTTAATACTATTAAACCGGGCGACGTTGGATAACCACCTCTTCGTTAATCCAGCAACCTACTTTATACGCTTCACCTTCTTTCAAATCCAGCGCGAATATATCGTCACTGGAAGGAAACTGTTCGCTGGCGGCATTCATCATTTCCTGGTCACCGGCTTTTTCATACATTTTATATGCAGCCAGGTAAACAGCGCGGTCGGCTACCTGGTTTACTTTTTCGCTACATTCCTGAAAGCTGCTGTAATATAGGTCGCCAATCAGTTTGAAAGCGTCTTTACGGGAAGGATCCGCGCTAACAGCTTGCATGGCCAGAGATCTGGCTTTAGGTTTGTTGTTCTGCTTTCTGAACATATTGGCCAAGTTCAAATAAATATCAGCTTTTTTGGAATTGTCATCGGCTAACTCAATGGCCTCATTGTAATATTGCTCTGCCAAATCGTATTTTTCCTCAGAAGCACTTTTAATCCCCAAAATTTTGGCTATCCCAAAGGATGGTTCATTTTTCTGCACTACCTGCGCGGCCTCCAGAAAAATAGGATTATCGCTACAATTGCTGGAAAGCGCTAAACCCATGATTTTTTTCGCTAACTTATAATCGTTCGGATTGGCTTTCAGCTTGGTTCCAAGGTTGTTTTCTATAAAGTTACAATCTACAGTTACCATGGCTGTTAGCATTTTGTCAATATAAGAACGAGTTTTTTCTATGCTTTCGGCATTTTCCCCTTGTTCTTCCTTATGATCGAGGAGGTCAGTTACTTTTTGGTAGCGGTCCAGCACCTCATCGTCAGAAAGATTACCACCCGAGGCGTTATATCTTCTAACTACATCCATATAAGCTACCAAATTGTTGGTTTGTATGTCATCCGGATTCATACCGAATACCTTTTCAAACAAATCAAAAAGCTCCTGGTATCTGTCTTTCTGGTCTTTATGAAATTTGTAAGCAGAGTAAGCTTTCCGGTTCAGGACATCAGCCTCATTATCAAAATACTTAATACGCTGGTCGTACAAAGCCAAAGCCTTATCCTCGTAGGCTGTCTTCTGGGATGGATCTTTTTCTTTTTCGGACAGATCCTCATAAATTTTACCGCCATGAATGTAGATATTAAGCGTAAGGTCAGGTGTGTTGGTCAATAGCCATTCAAGTGGCGCCACAGCTTCCTGGAGTTTGCCTGCTTTCATGTAATCACTGTATAGTGCCAATTTTTCAGCCGCAGTAGATTTTTTATCAGGATCATCTGGCCATTTTACCTGCTGGCCGTAGGTGTTAAAAATTAAAAAACAAAGTACAAACGAAGAAAAGACAAAACGCATCATAAAGGTTAGGTTTAAGGATGATGAATTTTAAATGAACAAAGGTAAAAAGGGTAATTATTTAAATTTAGAAAAATATACTTATTTTTCACAGTTTTTCTCTTTCTAATATTATAAACCAGCCAAAGTGTAGTTTAGTTTTCGGTATACTGCACATATGTTTCCCATTTGTCTAACACTGCCTGAAAATCAGCGGGCAGTTCCGAATCGAAAAACATGGGGTTACCCGTTACAGGATGCGTAAACCCCAGCGATTTGGCATGCAGTGCCTGACGCGGCATCAATTTAAAACAATTTTCCACAAAAGACCTGTATTTTGAAAAAGGAGTTCCTTTTAAAATTTTATCCCCTCCGTAGGTGGAGTCATTAAACAAAGGATGGCCAATGTGTTTCAGGTGTGCCCTGATCTGATGCGTGCGGCCTGTTTCCAGCTTGCATTGAATAAGAGATACATACCGAAAGGGTTGAATAAGTCTATAGTGGGTAATGGCATGCCTTCCTGTTTCACCTTCCGGAAAGCCCATGGTAACCCGGCGGTCTTTCGGGCTTCGGCCCAGATTTACATCAATTGTTCCGGAATGTTCCCGCAATTCGCCCCATACCAACGCATAATAAGTGCGGTCGATGGTATGATTGAAAAATTGCCTGGCAAGGCCTGTCATGGCACTTTCTGTTTTGGCAATTACCAGCAGGCCGGAGGTATCTTTGTCAATCCGGTGTACCAGGCCCGGGCGGCCTTCATTATTTTTCATGGTAGGCAATTGCTGAAAATGGTAGGCAAGGGCATTTACCAGCGTACCCGTCCAGTTGTTGTAAGCCGGATGTACTACCATGCCCGGAGGTTTATTCACCACTAGCAAATGGTCGTCTTCAAATACAATATCCAGCGGAATATTTTCAGGAACTACGTCGGTATCGCGGGGCGGCTCGGGCAAAACCACCGTAATCACATCTTCCGGGCGCACTTTGTAATTAGGTTTTACAGTTTGGGCATTCACCAGCACGTGCTCATCTTTGATGACCTGCTGTATTTTATTACGGGTTACGTTGGGCAACCGATCCATCAGAAATTTATCGATGCGATACAAACTCTGCTTACGATCGGCCACAATCCTGTAATGCTCAAACATTTCCTCCGACTCTTCTTCTTCCTGATATGATGACAATTCGTCCTGCATAGGGGTAAATTTTACGCAAATGTATAAAATGATTGATTAACAGACTTGTTCTAAGCCATCTAATCATATTTTCCTGGTTTAAACCGATAAATTATTTTCGTAATAGCCGATTGGATTGCAAATTGCGGAATAATGTAAGCCCGAAACTTCAATCAAAAACCGGGAAGTGCTTTAGCAAACACGATTATTTGATATCTTTGACTGAATGCCATTATTTTTTACAAATTCAGCAGTATTCATTTTTATTATAAAAACCATTCAATACCAATGAAAGTAGTCTCAGGTCTGGAAAATCTTCGGCTTCACCCTAAACTTGCCGAACGTTATAAGGGTAATATAGGATACCTGTGTCACAGTGCTTCAGTAGATGCCAGTTACCGGCATGGTGTATTTACCATGAAAGAAATTTTTGGCAATCGTTTAGTCAAACTGTTTTCTCCACAGCATGGTTTTGTAGCGGATGTCCAGGATGATATGATCGAATCTAATCATTATCTACATCCGTATTTTAAATTGCAAATCTGGAGCCTCTACTCCGAAACCCGGATCCCCAGCGACGAAATGCTGGAAGGGATCAACCATGTATTTGTAGACCTGCAGGATGTGGGCACCCGGGTGTATACCTACATCTACACCATGACGCACCTGATGGAAGCCTGTGCCCGGAAGGGTATAGATGTAATTGTACTGGACCGTCCCAATCCGGTGAACGGCGAGCAGATTGAAGGCAACCTACTGGAAAAAGAGTTTTCCTCTTTTGTAGGGCGCCATCCCATACCCGTTCGGCATGGGCTTACTATTGGTGAAGTGGCACTTATGGCCAAAAAATACTGGAATATCGAATGTAAGGTAGCGGTAATAAAAACAGAAGGGTGGGCGCGATGGATGAATTTTGAAGATACCGGCATTCCCTGGGTAATTCCTTCTCCCAATTTGCCTACCGTAGAAGCCGCATTTACTTTTGTGGGCACAGTGTTGTATGAGGGCACCAATATGTCGGAAGGGCGGGGTACTACCCGAAGCCTGGAAATTATCGGGCATCCACAGATAAGGCCTTTTGAGTTTTATGAGCATTTAGCTGCTGTGCTTCAAAAAAATACTTTAACAGGCTTTGTGCTGCGCCCGGTGAATTTTATGCCTACTTTTCAGAAACACCATAATGTTTCATGTGGTGGATATCAAATTCACGTTACCGACCGGAAACAGTTCGCACCCTGGAAAGTATGCCAGGTATTATGCCGCGAATTTTATCATCATCCGGGAAAATGGTTTGCGTGGAAACAACCCCCTTACGAATACGAATGGGACCGCCTGCCCATTGACCTGATCAATGGTTCGGATAAAATCAGGCACTGGGTAGAAAAGAATGGTACGTTAGAAGAACTGAAAGTACTGGAAATGAAGGGGAGAGACGAATACC
>JBGTIS010000098.1:0-20370 GCA_041745535.1 Cyclobacteriaceae bacterium
AGTGAAAAGTGGCTGGAGTTGGTTGTCGTTCAGCAAAGCCGGATAAATTAGCTGCTGGATCGTCTCCATAGATAGTGAAAAGGGCTCCTGGGTCGTGAAGGTAAACCGCGCATCCGTATGCAATGCTTCCTGAAGGGTTAACAGCACATTCAAACCTGTGCCAAAGCCTACCTCTAGGATAGATACAGATTTTCCTATATTTTGCTGAAACCAATACTGTAGCCCGTTTCGAATGAAAACATGTTTTGATTCCTGTAAAGCACCATGTAATGAATGGTAGGTTTCATTCATCGACAGATTGAGGAGTGAATGAGAACCGTCTCCGGTTTCTATAAGTTTCACCGTTTCCGCCATCGTATGCAGTTAATCATTTTTCTGAATTAATACCACGGCATGCGCCGCAATGCCTTCCTTTCTGCCCACAAATCCCATTTGTTCGGAAGTAGTAGCTTTAATAGATATATCGGCTTCGGTTATTCCCATTACTTCGCACAGGCAGGCTTTCATTCGCGGAATATAAGGATTGACTTTTGGTGCTTCCAGGCAAACGGTAGCATCTATATTACCAATAGAAAATCCTTGCTGCTCAATAAGCCGCGCCACTTCTTTTAGCAGAATTTTACTGTCGATATTTTTATACTGAGGATCTTTGTCGGAAAAGTGGAATCCAATATCTCTGAGATTAGCCGCGCCTAACAGGGCATCACAAATAGCATGGATCAGCACATCGGCATCGGAATGGCCTACCGCACCGCTACTATGCGCAAGCCGGATACCGCCCAACCAAAATTCTCGCCCTTCGGCCAACTGATGCACATCGTAACCAAACCCTACTTTTATTTTCATTTTTTCGTTTTTTGTTATTCGTTAATAGTTATTCGTTTTCCTAATAACTATTAACGAATAACATGCAATAATTAAAGCCTGGCGTATTTAAAACTGTTTTTCCCTAATGCTCTTTTCTTCCCGATGTACTTTTCTTTTGAGCTGCCCTTTGGCAATAAGCGCCGCGCCAATCAGGGCAATCAGCAGCAAAATTGCCACTAATTCGAACGGAAATAAATATATACTCATGAGTCCAACGCCAATTTGTTCAATGGTAGAATCTTTTACTACCGCTCCCGTGGCATTGGCACTTTTGATCCATGACAACGCCATAAAATCGGTTTGCAAAATATAATATACCAATATGGAAAACAGGATCAGGCCGATAACAATGCCCAAAAAACGGTTGTGCATGGTTGTTATAATTTCCTGTCCGGAAATTCTGTTGGTAAGCATAATACCAAAAATTATTAACACTAATATACCTCCGATATAGATCAGTATCTGCGCAATGGCCACGAAATCCGCACCGGCCAGCACATAGATGCCAGCTACACTCAAAAATGTTAGAATCAGAGAAAAAGCAGCATATAGCACATTTCTGGTGAACACAATAACCAGGGCAGACAACACTGTTAATCCTGAAAACACATAAAATATAAATAGATAAAAGTCCATTATTCTGATATTTTATTCTTGATTTGGGCTATCGTTTGGCGGATTTTTCTTCCGAACGGGAATTACAGGTTTTTTCCGCTGCCGCATAATCTTTTTAGCCATTTCCCGCGGCGATTCATCCTGACCGGTAGCTTTTGCCTCTGGTTTGTTTTTCGGAACCAACGGCCTGGCCTGTACTTTTGGTTCAAAAGCCGGCTTCGCTGCCGCGGGTTTTGGCTGGTCTTCGGCTTTTCCAGGAGTAGTGTTTGCTTTTGCCTTTTCAGCCTCTTTGGCCTGCATATACTGATCTAACGCCTTTTGTTTTTCCAGAATTTCCATCGGAGTCATCTCAGAAAAGGCGAATTTATGGTCAGCCACATCAAATTCGCTGAAATCGTATTCCTTGGTCATGGTGAGGCATTCCGTTGGGCAAACCGTAGTGCAGAGTCCACAGAAACAGCACTTGCCCATATCAATATCGAAACGGGCAGGATAAATCCGCTTGGAAGAACCGTCGGAAGTTTTCCCAATTTCCTCTACAGCCCGCACGGCCTCTATTTCGATGCAGTTTACCGGACAAATTTTGGCGCATTTATCACAAACGATACAATCGTCGATCTCATTGCGCAACTGATAGCGACCATGATCGGGAACCGGAATTTCCTGCTTCGGATACTGCAAGGTAACGATACCCGTAGTTTGCTGAAAATAATCTTTATTTTCTACACCAATTGGCTTTCTGCTTTGCCTTGCCTGTAAAAGATGGGAAAACGACAGTTTCAAACCAGTAAGCGATGAACTTACCGCTTCCCTGATATTTCCCCAATAGGTATTATGAGTTCCCTGTTTTTTCATTTTATCCTAATAAAAAAGTAAAGCTAATTATTAGTGATTGGAAATTCAAAAAACCTATCAAACGATGTGATTCATGTTTAAGGCCGATTTAGTATTTATAGTGATTGGCCATGTTCTTATAAACATTAAATTTCATTAATAAATACCTGCATCTCGTGCTTTGTCTTAGAAGGTATATTTTGTATTTTTGCATGCCCAATCAAAAACCGGCCTCGTAGTTCAATGGATAGAATAGGAGTTTCCTAAACTCTAGATACAGGTTCGATTCCTGTCGAGGCTACTTTTATTATCTATAATTACTTGAAAATCAAGCACCTAAAAATGTTAATTTTAACTTTGGGAAACAGGGCCAAGATTTTTCTAATATCTTTTAAATCTCCTCTTCATCTTCTTTTAATAATTCCAATCAGAAAAGCTGTGGACAAGCATAAGATATGCTTTATGTACTTATCCAAAGGCTGAAATAGCCAGAAAACTATCCCTAAGCTTCTGAACTATTTTGAGAGGAAAGAGGCAAAAACGCTAACCTGATTGGATACAATAAGCAAGAATGAGCGGTATAGCGGTAGGGCTGCCCAGGCTCTTAAAAGTTTTGCCCAGCGTGGAACGCCATTAGTTTTGAATTATTGAGGAAAATGGTCGTACACTTCCCTAATCCTGGTTGATGTCATTACTAGGAAGAAGAACCGGTTTTCTCCGGAATGGGTTGTAACTTTTCCCCGGATTTTGCATTTGGAAAACATCTTAGCTTATATTATTATTGTGCCCGTGCCTTGTCACCCATCGCCGCTTAGCAGATATAGAAACACTATAGCAAGAAATTAAGGCTTGGTCAGACGATGTAAACCAAACGCAACGGGAAGTATACTGTGAACTCATCAGGAAAATTAAGCATGGCAATATTGTTTAATCACAATTTTAACCATGTCTTTTCGTGGTGAGTTTTCTTTCTGAAAAATACTTATGTCAAGCTAATGGTACAAATTACTTTCAAAACCTTCTACAAGTGGTTGAAAGATTATGCGGGAATTACAGTTAATAAACAGAAGCAATAAAAGAACAATCAATTAATTTTCAGAAATGGAGAAAAATATTAAAACGATTCCTTTTTTATATTGGGCAATGAAGAGAAATATTAAATCGAATCCTTTTTTGTTTTGGACTTGGTATCAATTATATCATAAGAAATGGGGTAAACCGAAAAGTTGGTTTTCTGCTGATACTCAATTGTACTTTGATGGTTATCCGCGATCAGGTAACACTTTTGGTGTTCATCTCATCCGTAGTTTATGGCCAAAAATGAATATTGTAGATCACTTTCATGCCATCGCACCACTTAAAGTGGCTATCAAAAGAAAGGTACCTGCCTTTATCCTATTCCGAGATCCTGAAAACGCAATAACTTCAGCCTATATCAAATACCATGCTTTGCGCAATAAGAAATTTAGTATGACTGAGATAAATACAAATTTATTAAAATCGATGATGGATGATTATAAACTCTATTATCAATGGGTTCTAAATAATAAAGCGGATATATCATTAATTGATTTTAAGGTTTTGGTAAAAAAACCTGATGAAGTCATGTTAAGAATAAATGAAAAGCTACCCCAACAGTATAGTTTAAATAAAGAGGATTTAATTGAAAGGGTTAATCACTCAATAGATAAACCATTTGGATCCAAAGATAAACTTGGAGCAAGTTTGCCTACGAAAGAAAAAGACGAAGCTAAAAACCAGCTGAAAACTTACTTAACCGAATTGCCCGGCTTTCCTGATAACGTAAAGATATATGAGCGTCTTATTTCGCGCTCTAAGTAAAGCAGGTTAGGTTCAATCAGTCGAAATATTCAGGCATATCCGATGCGGTTTTACCTACCAAATTCCGGCGGTAGCCGAGACGGATATACTATATTATTTTTTCCACTCTCCTTATTCAGGGTGATCCATGAGGTATGTTTTTACCTTATAAAGACCGAAACTGCCTCAGAAATCTGGACAAAAAGTAGTATAGTCTTTTTTTGGAACTATTTCTCCCGTCTATTACATTTATAATGATAGGTCGACTTGCGCACTAGCTTTGCGCTGCGGCATACTTATCTTTTTCCATAAATGAATAAAATGAACGAAGTCATTTTAAAATCAACAGTTACCTGTCCGGAATGTCAGCATCAGCAGGAAGAGACCATGCCCGAAGACAGTTGCCTGTATTTTTATGAATGTAACCACTGTGGCTTAGTATTGAAACCTAAAACAGGTGATTGTTGTGTGCATTGCTCCTACGGCACAGCGGCATGCCCACCTGTGAAAGCACAGCAAACCAAAAGCTACCAAAAATATTTACAGGTGGCCTTTGTGCTGAGCCTGATTACAATCGGGTATAATGCCATTGAAGGTTTTGTTGCCACTTTTTTTGGTGCTTCGGACGAAACGCTCGCCTTGTTTGGTTTTGGCGTGGACAGTTTTGTAGAGGTACTATCGGGTTTAGGCATTGCCCATATGGTAATGCGTATGCGGCAAAATCCGGTTTCTGAAAGAGACCGGTTTGAAAAAACCGCTTTACAGGTTACGGGAACAGCTTTTTATCTACTAACAGCCGGACTGGTGATTGGCGCAGGCCTGGCTGTTTATTCCGGAACAGAACCTGAAACCACTCGGGCAGGTATTATTATCTCAATCATTTCCATAGGCACCATGTATTTTCTGTATGGAGCAAAAATTAAAGTGGGCAGGGCGCTCAATTCCGCTCCCATTCTATCCGATGCTAATTGCACAAAAACCTGCTTTTATTTGTCCTTTATTTTATTAGGGTCAAGCATGCTGTATGCACTGTTTGCAATACCTTATGTAGATGCTTTGGGTAGCCTGGGCATTGCCTGGTATGCCTTTAAAGAAGGAAAAGAAGCTTTTGAAAAAGCAAAAAGCGGAAATTTAAGTTGTAATAATGATTGCTGTTAACGAATATGTGGTATGGAAAATATCTGCTGACTACCCGGTTTTACTAACAGCAAAAATTTAATTCAAATGATTGGCACAATTCATTTTATAGTGGATCTGTGATACCTAAATAATTTATGGCTATATATCCCAATAACCCAACTATAATTACATAGTAAAGGGTAGGAATAATGGTTTTCCTGAGTATCAACCCTTCCTTACCCAAATAGCCAACCGTAGCTGAGGCTGCTACTACATTGTGAATCGCTATCATATTTCCTGCTGCTGCTCCTACTGCCTGAAGGGCCACCATAAAAGTAGTGGGCATTGCCAACCTTTCTGCTACACCGAACTGAAAAAAGCTAAACATAAGATTGCTTACCGTATTGCTGCCGGCAATAAATGCTCCGAGGGCACCAATAGAAGGAGCAAACAAAGCATACACTTCGCCCACACTGGAAGCTACCCACTCTGCCATCACAATAGGCATGCCTGGCATATCCTGTGGATTAATACCCGAATTAATATAAATCCGCACCATGGGCACGGTAAAAATCAGCACAAATCCTGCACCCAGCACCATCCTGCCACTTTCCGATAAAGCTGTTTTTACGTCAGGCAATTTCATTTTGTGCATAAATACCGTGATCAGGCCCACCACCAAAAGAATAGTACCGGGCAAATACAGCGGCGTACTGGCCGCTGAAATGGCCGTACCCAGAATTTCATTATAGCTGATCTGTACACTGCTCAGCATACTTTTAAAAGGAAGCTGAGGCAAACGGCTCAACACTAACAATGCTGCCACAAAAACATAGGGAAGCCAGGCTTTTATTAATGAAAATGAAGTATCAGGATGCTCATCATCCAGTTTCACACTTAAGGTCCCCATCCAATAGGAAGGCCACTTTTTTCTTTCAGGGAAATCCCAGGTTTCTTTCGGCAGGAGAAAACCTTTTTTCGCAGCCCCCACCACAATCGTTAATCCAATTAATGAACCCAGCAGGGAAGGAAATTCCGGCCCCAGGAAAATCCCGGTCAGTAAATAAGGAATTGTAAAGGAAAGCCCCCCAAAAACAGCAAACGGAAACATGGCCAATCCTTCTTTCCAACTTTGCTTTGTACCGAAAAAACGGGTCATCATGCATATCATAAAAACAGGCATGAGCACACCAGTAATGGCGTGTAAAATGGCCGCATCGGTAGTAACCAGTTGTAAATAGTCTGGAAAGCTCAGGTTAGCTGCCACCAGTTGATTTTCTACATGCGGGCCCTGCAATCCTCCCCTTACTCCCACCAGAATGGGGGTGCCTACCGCGCCAAAGGTAACTGCCGTGCTCTGTACCATCATGCCCAGCATCACGGCCGCCATAGCGGGAAAGCCCATCGCCACCAGCAAAGGAGCGGTGATGGCGGCAGGTGTACCAAAACCGGCAGCCCCTTCAATAAAGGAACCGAACAGCCAGACAATAATGACCACCTGCACCCGTCGGTCCTGGCTGATACCCGCAAATCCATGACGAATCACTTTTACGGCTCCGGAATAGTTGAGTAATGTCAACAGTAAAATGGCTCCGAAAATAATATAGAGAATATCAAAGGTGATGAACAAACCCTGAATAGACGAAGCCAGAATATTAGTAATCGGGAAATTCCAGGCAAAGTAGGCGACTACAGCAGTTAATAAAAAACCTACCGGCATGGTGGTTCGTGCTGGCATACGAAACCCCACTAACATAATGGCTACTACTAAAATGGGCAAAAAAGCAAGGAGTGATAATACAAATAATGACATAGTTTGGTTGTTTAATTTAAGATCCTCCCCGCATTTTCAGATAGGTTCATACCAGGTTAATTCAATGTGTTCCCCTGGTTTTAAATTTGTAAGTAATAGTTAAATAAAATAGAACAGACCATTATTAGGGCTTGGGTTTGACTACTTCTACCCAATGTTTGGGTTTCACACCGGTAAAATGTTCAATCTGATGGCGACAACTAAATCCATTGGCTACCACCGTTGTTCCCGCTTTCATTGCCCTTACCGTGGGAAAAAGAATGCTCTCTCCTATTTTTCCGGATAGGTCGTAATGTTCTTTTTCATAACCAAAAGAGCCTGCCATGCCGCAGCATCCTGAAGGAATCTCTCCGGCCATCTGATTGGTTTTTCCCAGTATGGTTTTTAATCCTCTGGTGCTGTAAAGCGCTTTCTGATGGCAATGTCCGTGGATAAGAAGCTCTCCTGCCACAGATTCAAAGCCTACATTTAAATTTCCTGTTTCCAGTTCTCTGGCTAAAAAAACATCTATCATCATCACCTGGTTTTTGAGTTGATCTGCCAGAACTTCATCTTTAACCAGGTCAGGAAAATCATCGTTAAGGGCAGAAGCGCAACTGGGTTCGCACACCACAATGGTCAATCCTTGATTTAAATAAGGTTTTAATCCCTCCAGTGTTTTCGCGCCTTCCTTTTTGGCTTCCCTTAAAAAGCCATGTGAAATTTTGGGGCGCTGGCAGCAGCCCACGTTGGCCAGTATCACTTCATAGCCGCAGGCATTGAGCAGTTGTAAAGCAGATATACCAATTTGCGGTTCATGAAAATTCAGGTAGGTATCCGCAAACAGCACTACTTTTTTATCACTGCTGTATCCAGTGTTGTTCTTTTCAAACCATTTGTAAAAAGGTTCTTTGGCATATGCTGGTAAAACCCTCCGTTTATCAAAACCGCTCAGCCTTTGTAAAGCTCCTCTGAAAATATTGGATTGCTGAATCGTATTGATCAGACTCGACATACTACCAGATAACCGGGCGGCCGCTTTGGAAGAATCTCTGATCAGGCGATCGCGTAGGGTAATCCCATGCTCATCGTAATACATTTGCGAAACGTCACTTTTCATTTTAGCCATATCCACATTGCTGGGGCACTCCGATTTGCAGGCTTTACATGACAGGCACAGGTCCAGTACCTGATGCAGGCGTTTGCTGGTAAGTCCCGCCTGATCCAACTGGCCTGACATGGCCAGCCGAAGTGCATTGGCTCTGCCTCTGGTAGAATGTTCTTCATCGCGGGTGGCTTTAAAACTGGGGCACATGGTACCTCCCAGTATTTTACGGCACTCGCCCACACCCGTACACATATGCACCGACTCCCTGAAGCTGTTTTCAAAACGGTACTGAAATTCTGTTTTTACGGACTGATCCGCATAATTCGCTCCGTATCGAAGATTATGTTCTATGGTTTGGGCATCCACAATTTTCCCCGGATTCATCAGATTTTCAGGATCAAATAATTGTTTGATATCCTTGAAAGCTTTATAAATCTGAGAGCCAAAAAAGCGTTCGTTAAAGGCACTTCTTACCAACCCATCGCCATGTTCGCCACTCCAGGACCCTCCATATTTTACTACCAGCTCAAAGGTTTCGTTGGCGATGTTTTTCAGGTTTTCAATATCTTCTTCCTGCCGAAGGTCCAGTATAGGCCGAACGTGGATAACCCCTACGCTGGCGTGGGCATACATGGATACCTGTGTATGGTGCTTCTCGCAGATTTTTAATACCTTGTCTATGTACTCAGGCAATACTTCTACCGGGATACCGGCATCTTCAATAAAGGGTAAGGGTTTTTTATCGCCCTTGATGCCCAGCATTAGTCCCAGGCCTTTTTTACGCACAATCCACACATCATCATATTCCCTGCCTTCAGGAAATAACGGGTACGCATAGCCAAGTCCCAATGACTTTAATTTTTCAATCATTTCCTGCGGGCGCCGCATCACATCATCGGCGGTGTCGCCATAAAATTCTACTATCAGAATGGCGGCAGGATCATTTTCAATAAAATGACAATGCTGTTTGGCGGTGAGGTTTTCCTTACTGAGTCGCAATACTGTCCTGTCCAGAATTTCAATAGCAGATGGCTGGTAACGCAACATCGGCTGTACTGCCCCGATGGCATCCATCAGTTCAGCAAAATGAACCACCGCTACTGATTTATACTGGGGCAGGGGTTCAAGGTTCAGGGTAAGCTCAAGCGAAGTGGCCAGGGTGCCTTCGCTGCCTGTGATGAGCTTAGCCAGATTCCATTGGTCTGTATATACAAACTCATCCAGATTATAGCCCCCTACCCTTCTCATTACCTTAGGAAAACGTGCTTTGATTTCCTCCTTATTATTTTGGATGGTCTCCCCAAACTTACGATAGATTTCTCCTTCTCTGGTTTCTTCCTGCGCCTTCAGGTTATAATTTTCGGGAGTAAGTTTCTCCAATACCATCTCTGTGCCATCAGCCAGTAAAACTTTAGCTGCCAGGATATGGTCTACTGTTTTGCCATACAATATACTTTTTGTACCGGAAGAGTTGTTGCCTACCATACCGCCTACATTCGCCCTGCTGGAAGTAGCAGGATCGGGAGCAAAATGCAAATGAGACTTCGCCAGTTCCTCGTTAAGCTCATCCCGTACCAATCCTGGTTGTACCTTTACCCACCTTTCCTGCTCATTAAATTCCAGAATTTTATTCATGTATTTCGAGAAATCCAGCACCAGCGCATCACCTACTGTTTGTCCGGCCAAACTGGTACCGCCACCACGGGGAAGAATCTTTACTTTATGGTTTCTGGCTATTTCAACTGCTTTTTTTACGTCGGCTTCATCTTTGGGCAACACTACCGCCAAAGGCCTGATCTGATAAATGCTGGCATCGGTAGCGTACATGCCTAATGAATATTCATCATCCAGCACATCTCCTTGGAGGCTTTCCTTTAACTGTTTTATCATGTATATATTCAAATTTAGGGTACATTATTTGGGAAGTGGTTCATTAAGAACACTTGGCTATTTCTTTGACAGCGTAAAATCAAGATTTTCGGTAATACGGGTTCCCTCTCTTCTAAAAGCCTCCATGTATAGGTTAATTCGCTGCTTTGCTACTTCCAGATCCAGGTTGTTCAGGTTGATATTGAGCAGATCTATGAACCAGGGCAGTTTTATTTCGCTTAACGTATAAACAGCTACTATTTCTCGGGAAATGGGCAAGGTAGTTGTTTTCGACGAATCATACACATCTTTATTGCTGGCCTTCAGCAGCTTCTCATATTCCTCTTCCAATAGCTTTTTGAATAAGGCAACTGTAAACACATTGCCTGCTTTTGTGCCGGTATCCGGATCATCTTCGGTAAGTGTGGCTCCCTTATGTACCCATTCCCAGAGGATGCTTAGTCTTATTTCGCCAGTAGCCATATCCTCCATCAGGTACAGCACATCATCGTTACCAAAGAAATCAGCTGGTTTCAGGGCGGCAGCCTGCATGCCCTGTCCAAAGGCATTGCCATATTGCAAGGCCACACTCAGCAGGTTGCGGGCCCCGCGGATGGTAGTGGGTGCCGGCTCAATCAGCAGCAGGCTGTCCGCAGCTTCCTGCGTATAAGAAAGTGGTGGAAATTTCCTTCCCATCTGGTTTACGCCACCATTTTTTTCCCATACGGGTCTGATAATGTGCACCATTTTCCAATGAGCCACCCACTTACCGCTGGCCCCTTCACGCTGTTCACGCTCAGCGCCAGCCAACGCCTTTTTCATGCTGGCCGACACACCTTTGGCCGATCCTACGGGTATGTTGGGCTCCATACCACCCTGCCAAAGGGCAAAGTTGCCATTTATGTCAGGGGTGTTGACAGTACGCCGCACACGGTCCTCATAATTACGCATATACCCATACGTCATCCCAATGGCTTCGATATCAGGGTTGATGAAGCTTTCATCCCAGGCCATCGCATCCGCCACGCTGTTAATGTAATCCCAACGGCCGGTATTGTATCCCACAAAGTGCTTTCCCAGGGCAGCCCTTATTTCCATGAGTTGATACGTTGCCTCAAGCTGTTCCACCAGCACATACACTTTAATAGTACCCGTTGCCAATCCTATATGCTGTTCCAAAGCGGTCAGCATCTCATTCCACAAGGCTGCTTCCTCGGCAGTCTGGATTTTGGGCAGGTATAACACAATGGATGACCCAGCTTTTTGCAGGGCGGCATGGTTGTTTACCACATAGAAGATGATATCCACAATGGAGGCGGCCAGAGCCATATCATTGGTGCTACGGATGTGGCCACCACGGATGTGGCCACCACGGATGTGGCGGTCGTCTAAATGAAGACCACGGGCACGAAATATTTTTGTGGTAAAATTGAGTTGTTCCTCCCAATTGCTCACGATGTCTCTGCCAAAGAAATCCTGTGCCCAGCGGTTCATCTCCCCAGCTACCTGCCGGGCCACCTGCATAAACACCGGATCTTTGCTAATGGCCAGTTTCAGGTTACGCTGATTATCGAGCGACATTGTATTAATCTGCCCCAGGGCATCCTCGCCATCGAACATCCATCCGTCAGCTCCTGACAGCAACGCATAAGCCACATTACGAATACTACTTTCGACCGGAGCGCCAGGTTTCGCGGCCGGGCCGGTACCCTGTATCCATTGCCTTTGCAGGTCGGCCGGAATAGCGGCACCTTCAAATTTACCGTCACGGGCATCCTGTACCTTAATTTGTGTGCGGGGAATATAACTATCGTGCTCTAAAAAAGTAATTTTTTTCTTCTGTTCCTGTCGTGTGGCCCTTCTTTTTATACGTGCGGCCATTACTGCTTTGATATCGGTATTAAAGTGAGCCATTGAAGACAGTGCATCGAGCACTTCAGGAGTATATACATCACTGTAAATTTCCTTCAGATTTTCCCGAATAGTAAGGTTGTTGTAACTCATTATTGGTATTTAATTTTATATGTGATCATTAGAAAAGCCATCATTGATTGAAACCTTTAGGTACCCAGGATCAACAATTGCCCAATATCTGTAGTTTTGATCGAACCTGCAACAAAAGGAAAAAAACAATAGATGAACCATCAGTACCCTTATTTCTCGAACTTATAAAGCAAAAGGCCATATCCCACACCGGCAGGATCGTTGGTATTGGCCAATTGAAAGGCCATGTATTTCCCATCGGTAGACACCACCGGATTGGAGGCCTTACCACCTTCATAATCGTTAAAGTTGGTAAGCCGTACAAAATCCTTTCCTGTGCCATCCAGTTTTAGTTTCCAGATATCAATATTCCAGGGCCCCCGCCTGCCACCCAGCCACGCCACCTGCTGGTCGGCCTCCACAAGCGTATGTGTTCCATCAGGAAGAATACCTTCCGGTTCATTATAAGTCTGTGGAGTGGGCGTATAATTGGTTACTTTACTGGTCTTCAAATCGATACCCATTACCGACGACATATGCTCCGGTTCATAACAGGCAAAAATCAATTTTGAGTCATGGTCATAAAAATCCTGGGCTTCGGCGGTACAACTTCTGTCGGGGCTTTCAAACACAGTCTGCTGGTTGATAAGTTTTGGCGTATCGCCTGAAAGTTCCAGTTCAGCTACAATGATCCGGGAGGCACCTTCTGGCAGGTCCGGCGCCTGGGCATGTACCTGCGCATAGGCAATTTTCATACTTTCCTTGGAAATGGCCGCTCCCTCACTCATTTTCACACCCAGCTTCACAGGCTTAGAACCCGGCTCTTTACTTAAAAACCAGAGTTCATTGTCTCTGGAGCGACTGGTGCTGATGTCTTCGAATTTATCAGGACCAATTAAGAGATAATCTCCGGTGATCAGGTGCATCACGCGAAGAAAGGCCGCTCCCGGCACATTACAGGTTAAACAATCGATGGTTCGGGTTTCCAGATCTATTACCATGGCATCGCCAAAGCTTTTTGCCATAAAAGCCACACTTTTGCTATCGGGTGAAAAATCGGCACGTTCACCGAAATAAGTAAGAATTTCAATGTTGTCAGGCAAACTGGCCAATGGATCTCCTTCTTTTCTTTGTTTTAATTGTTGTGCCAACGATTGGGCAAAAGGCAGAATAAGCAGAAGCAGTGTAAATAGTAATTTCATAGTATTATCTGATTAATTTTACAAATATATAGGGGGTTTCCTTATTCAAATCGGGATAGATGCTGCCATTTCCTTTATTATCCATCATTTCAATAAGGTACATAAAATCCCAGGTTGAATTGATCTGGCTGGCAGGCACCACCGCCTGATAGGTATCTTCTTCGCCAGTAGGACGCATTTCCAGTGTCTGATAATCCTGATCCTGATTTACAGCGCGATAGCGCAAACGCACCCATTTCACCCCTGCAGGCGCGTTTACTGTTACCTTCACAGTAATGGGTTTGCCGACTGGCGCTCTACTTACTGGTTGATGAGAAACCTCAAAAAGTTTTTCTCTATTTTCCTTAGAGGCGGCTTTGTAGGAAGGAGCCACTTTCTCAGCACTTTCTTCCAAAGTGAATGTCTGCCTTTTCTGCTCCAGGCTTGCCAGCCCTTCTTCTAAGGCAACCAACTCATCTTTCCAGTGCCCACACAGATTCGCCACACATACGCCCATCATCAGATTTTCGGTATACACATCGCCTGCCGCGGCTACTATTTGCCGCCAGGCTGCAATGGCCTGGCGTTCATAGGCAATGGCATCGTCCAAAGCAGCTACATCCTGGGTGCGTTCAAACAACCGGTAACTTACCGCGGCAGGTATTCTGCGTGCATGATACAGGGCCAGGTTAGACAGAATTTTAAGGTCGGTAATGGTGGAAACAAATTCTTTGTTCTGTTGATCGCCCATGGCTTTTTCAGCTTCGGCAATTAGCGCATTGATTTCTACTGAAGTTTGTGTAAACCATTGGCTGTTTGCTGAAGGAAGTACCTTGGTGGTTTCTCCCCCTTCCAGGAGCAGGGTAGCTTCTTCGTCGAAATTAGCAAACTGCATCAGGTCACTTCCTTCATTTTTCGCATATTCGGGTAAATCCCCCAGGCGTTGTTTTTCTGCCCAGCCCCGGGTGGTGGGAAAGCCGCGATACGGGTAAACCGAGGTAATAATTCGGGGCAGAATCCAACTGGCCTTATGCAAAGCTGACTCAATGATGGGGCCGGCCTTTTCGCCAAAACGCCTTTCAAATTCTTTTTCCCATACCTCAGCGGATGTTTCCGGATTATAGCCTATCCGGCCAAATACCTGAAAGAAATGCCAATAGCGTTCAAACTCGTAATCGTAATACACATACTGAGGATTCAACAACTCGAAGGGTGCGGCATCGTGGGGCTGGGCTTCCATTTTAGTGGCAAGCGGTTCATTCACTTCATATCCATCGCCATTATACAGGTGTGTGCTTTCGGCAAACCGGCGCACATATTCCGGATTACCCCATAAAAGTATACGCGATGTACCCCCGTTCCAGAGCCGCCAGTGTATTTTGTATGGTTGCGGATTACGAAGCAGGTACGCATAACTATGTCGAATCGGACTCTTTTCAGGGTTGGTTTTGGTAGGATGATAGGGCATGCCCATCTGTTCCATCCAGTATTTGGTGGTGATTCTAAAATTCACACCCACCTCCAACGCGCTTTGGGTCACTGATTCGGGCAACTCTTTGGCACGCAGGTCAAGCCTCAGATTGGGCGCGGTTTCTTTCATCATTTGGAACACATCAGCCCAAAAACTTTCCTGCTCACCATGCTTCAGGCCTGATTCGTTGTGCATACGAAATTGGATACCATCCAGATCGGGTACCTGCCTGACGAATTCAGCCAAAGCAGCCTGGGTATAAGCGGTAAGATTTTCCGCGGTTACGCCCCATACCAATCCGGGTATGGGTTCGTTCGGCGCGTCTTTGGTTCCGGGGATACCTCCCCCCTGTACACCTCCCCGGTAAATATGATCCCAGATGCCCACGGTGAAACGAATGCCCCGGTCGTGTGCCATGTCGATCAAATGATTGAGCGCTGTCAGGTTCCGGTGCTGTTCCTGGGGCTTGATGCCCACCATCCGCACATCCGGAAATGCTGATACATTAAAGAAATATGGATAGGGTGGAGCCAGGAACCCTCCATTCTCGTACCCGAAAATCACGACCAACGAATTAAACCGGTTTTGTGCCAGCATATCGAGGTATCGCGCCCAGTAAGCTTTATCATAAAACCGGCTTTCCCAATAGGTACGGTTCATGGTATAAATAGACATGCCCCGTTCGGTTACATCCGGTTGTTCTGTCATTTCTTTCACTTCGCTCAGCGGAGATTTCCCTTCCGTACTCCAGCTAATGCGGTTAGCCACTTCCAGCAAGCCATACATCACACCGCGGTCATCGGCACCACTGATCACCCATACCGGTTTCTGCTGCCAGGCTGTTTTCCAGATGGTTAAGGCTTCTGCTACTACGGGCACTGTATGATTTCCTGCTTTCAATAACTGTGACGCCTGGCCCTCTCCGGAGGCCTTGCCGGTTACGATGACCGACTTTCCCTGCGCTTTCTCAACAGACTCCACTTTTTCATAAGCAATATTTTTTGCCTGTAAGGCTTCCGTAAGTTTGGTGAGGCCATGAGAAACAGACACGCCAGGTGCCTGATCTGTAACAATGGATATCTCCGGATTTTCTTGGGCTGCATAGCTAATTGTTATCGAAATAAATAGCACAGCATTGAGTAATAACCATTTGTTAAAATAAACCATAAGATAATAATTCTTTTTTTTCATTTCAGGGTAATTTTAATAAGGTCTGGATTAATTTCTTACTGGCTTTTAAGTTATCTAAATTGATGATCTGTTCATAGTAACAGAAATATTTGCGCTGTTAGTTACCAGAATTTTTCGTTGCATTCTTTGCGATCTCTATATCTTTCACCACTTGTGGCCGCAAAAGTTCCCAGGAAAATACCTGATATTCGGGGCCATAGCGTTGGGTGCTTACATGCGGTGTGGGCATGTACCTGTCTTTGGTGTAAACCACCACCTGATCCCAATGTCGCAACCCCTGCTCCAGTAGCCCAACAGCTTTCTGTTTTTCAGCGGCATCGCCGGTTTTGCGATAAATTTCCAACGCCACACCGGCTCTTAATTTATCGGCAAAGTAAAGCCCCAGGTAACTCCAGGTAGCTACATCGTCCAGTTCAGAAACCAAGGCTCCAGAAAAGGGACTTACCCTCTCCCTTAATCCGTCAACCAGTTCTAAAGCCTGTCTGCTGTCCCGTTCGGAATCATCGGCCAGTGCCAGCGGGGTGGTCATGCCCGGTGAAGTGCCTTCTTTATTGATTGTTTTAGACACATAATCGGGTATGGAAAGTATGGTGGGCTCCAGCGTTTCATGATTAATAAACTCATCAATGGAAATAAATGGAGAGGAACGATCGAACGCTCCATCGGGCGAAGCGGGTTCTGCTTCAATAAAACCTTCCGAGTACAGGGTGTAGTCCCAGGTAGAACGGTGAAAAGAAGCCAGACGCAATGGCATATTACTAGCCAGTCGATAAGCATCAAGCAATGGTTCTCCTGTACCCTTGCCATAACGGGCGTCAAATGCCAGGGCAAACACCGAGTCCTGCGTATCTGAATCATATAACAACCGGCCCCATACTTTGTAAAACAGCCATTGTTTCTCAAACCCATACTGCCAGGTTTTTACCGGCGAAGGCTTTTGGGAATAATCCAGTGCGGGGATATACCCTTCTGATCCTATGAAATATCCGTTCACATAATCTTTTTTGTTAACCGCGATATGCTGACGGATAAAATCGGGCTGCCCCCACCGTAAAATAAAAAAGTCTTCGTTCCTGATCATCCACTGTATGTTGTAATTTTCAGGTTTGGGTGTCCAGAAACGCTCGTCCAGCTTGCCCGAATGGTAATCGTGGGTAATGGCCAAAGTAGGGGTGGAATGACCATGCGACCAGTTGAACTTTATTTCAACCAGTGCGGGCTCAGGCAGATTGGCCCGATCGATGACTTTTCGCATGGCCAGCGGATCGCCGGCCAGTACCGAACGGTGGATAAACTTGACCGGCCGGTTGGCTGCTTTCATCCCCGCTACAAAGGTAGCTTCAATCCAGTCTTCCCGTTTCTGCGGGGTCATTTCCACTTCATCGAAATTGCCCATCCAGTCGGCCAGCGTTACGCCCAGGCCGGTCAGGTCTTCGTATTCGTTGATCAGTTGCGTAACCGATTCGCGGGTATACCGGATTACCTGTTCCGACAAATCATTGTACTCCTTGGCACCATAGGCTTTGGCAAACTCCGGGGAGACCACAATATTCCAGTTTACGATAAAGGTTTGAATACCCCGTTGTTTGGCCATGCGAAACAATGATTTCCAAAAGGTTTGCCATTCCTCCATTTCCTGGTCGGTAAATGGAGTGGCCTCCGGAAAATTGGCAGCTTTTATCATATAGGGAAAAGGGTGGTTGTTCCAGAGCGAGAGTACATTCAGGCGATTTTCGGTCATCATATCCAGAAAACGTTCCCAGAATTGTAGATCACGGCAGGTTTGGATATGAATGGAAGTGGCTTCGCTGCTGCGGTAAGGCGACCAGGGCAAATTGAACTTGACGATGCGATAAGCCAATGACGGATTCACTGTTTTATCAGCCAGGCTGTGATAATTGCCCCTTGTCTGCACTACTTCAGCCAGTTCCAGTAAACCATATTCAGCACCTACAGCATCGACAGACAGGATCAATAAATTTTTTCCCTGATTGATCCAGCGACGTTGGTATCCTTCCGCCTGTAGGGCTTCAAAATCCTGTGTGCTTACGTAAGCGGATAGCCTTTCAGGAATAGCTCCTTTCATCACCACACAGATGTCAGGTAAACTGGATAGCTGGTTGATATGATAAGTGGCCAGCGATTCTCCCTTTTCTACCAAAGCCTGTTGCAGCTTTCCTACCGCATACGATACAGGTTCCTCGCCGGTGTCATAAGCAAGTGTTACCTGGGCAACAACTCCTGTGTAGGCAATAATAAAAAACACAAAAACCCATAAAGTCAAAGTTCTCATTCTCAAAAATTTAATAGTCATATCATTCCGCGTTTTTCGCCGGAATATCCATAGGCCTGGCATATTTTTCCGGATGAATGGTAACAATTCGTACATTTTTAATCCAGGCAGCTACCTTCTCTTTTTCAGGTTCATTACCCATAAAATGGATTTTAAAGGCAATATACCCTTTCTGATATTTGTCATTGATCAGGTTTGAAGTGGGTATGCCATTGAGCCAAACCTTGATGTGGTTCCCAATAGCCTCGATGCGGTAATGATCCCACTCGCCTGCTTTTTTTAAAGCCTGCTGTGCCCGGTTGTCATCGGCAAGGGTATACATCCAGTGCCAGGTATTGCCAAAATCGTCAAAAATTCCGCCCGTCCATTTGCGGGCAGCACTATGATCTACTTTTACCTGATAGCCATATAACCTGACATGAGCCGTATCCGGGGCAGGCCGCGCACGAAATAAGATACCATAATAAAAAGTGGAATCCCTTTTACACTCCACTTCCAGTATAAAATCTTTGTACATTTTATTGGTGCGTGCAAAAGTATGTTCAGTAGTGTTGGCCGTCATGTGGAGTACAAAGGCACTGTCTGCTACATCAAATTTGCCCGCTCCCCCTATAATCGACCATCCCTCAAAGTTTTTTCCATTAAAGATGGTTTCCCATGCCTCGGCTGGCTGGGCAGATGATTTTACAGGAAAGCAAAGTGCCAACAGAAAAAATAATACAGACAGGAATTTGCTAACTTTCATTGGTACAATTTTAACTATTGTATTAAATCTGGTTCTCTTCATAATAAGCCCTGACAACTTTTCTGATCATGCCGTCGCCTTTTGTCATAATAAAAAGCGTTCCAGTATACGGGTCGTATCCGATTCTCAAATGAACCCGCCTGGCATTGATAATTTGCTGCAGACTGATTGGTTGTCCGTTTCGCACAAGCGATATTTCGTAAACTGTGGAATCGGTCAATGGCTGAGCTATACACATATAGAATAATTTCCCGGTAACAATATCGCCGAAGAAATATTTGTTTTTTAAAGCTTCGAGGGCACCTGTATACACAAACCCACCACTGATGGCATTTCCATCCTGGTGGTCGTACTGACCAAAAGGTTCCTGTATGAAGGCCAGTTTGCTTTTGCTAACCGGGTAAACGCTTTTTAAATCAACTTTTGTATCAATTCCGTACCTACCTTCAATATTGCTCCAGCCATAATCTCCCCCTTTCTCTATGATATTTACCTCCTCAATGTTGGATTCTCCAATATCAGCCACAATCATTTTTTTACCAGCAGTTGCATCCCAGCACATTCTGTGTGGGTTTCTAAACCCATAAGCCCAGATTTCTTTTCTTACCATAGGGTCAGGGTCATTAGCAAAAGGGTTGTCAGGAGGAATGCTGTAACTTTGGTTTTTACCGGGGTTACCTCTTGGGTTAATCCGGATTACTGTACCCAGCAGTGACCGCACATGGTGGCCAAGTTCGGGCATCTTCAGGTTGTTGGAACCGCCATCGCCTATTCCCAGGTACAGCATACCATAATCCGCATCCTCCTGAGCCAGGCCGGGAGCAAAACCGATGTCCTGCACACCGTGGGCAGTGGTGGGTGTATTCAGGCGAAGGACCTCTCTTTTTTTTCCCTGAAAAACCTTTGCCTGTACATCATCCAGTTCCCATTCTGACAATACCCATTGCAGTCCCACCCCGATAGAATCCGGAAAGGCGCCATCATTGATGGCTGGTTTGCCGGTGTAGGTTTCAGCATGCGTGGTATAGAAGCATTTATTTTTTAAAAAATCAGGATGGAAGGCAAAACTTCCCAGGCCTGTACCGATACCTGGTGTATAAATAAATTTCTCTATTTTCTGCGTAATATTCAGAAAGGTATCTGCTTTGGACTGACTAATCCTGTAAATAATACCAATCTGGTCGCTTACAAAAAGGGTTCCGTCGCCAGCGGGATGTGGCCTTAAAGTAGCAATCCCCTTATCGGCAGGATTATCGTTTGAACGTGGTATTTGTATGTAATCTTCCATCTCGATATTTAATCCGGATCGTTGCACCGGCGGCACCAGCCTTTCTGATACCATACTTTCATTTACTGGTAGGGGTTCAATATGAAACTGCTTGGTCTGCTGGTCGACATAAGCTAAAATTTCTGTAATCTGTGATTGTGCTAAAAATCCAAAAGAAGGCATCAGCATTTTATACTGGGCATACTGCCGGGTG
>JBGTIS010000099.1:0-15468 GCA_041745535.1 Cyclobacteriaceae bacterium
CAGGGCTTTTCCGCTTTTCTTTCCTTTGCCTAAGTCCACTTCTCTAAAGCGCCCATCTTTGGTCATGGGAATACAACCGTGATACAGCAGGTTTCTGTTGGTTACCTTGTACATGCTGCCTTTCTCAAAGAGCATCTGCGCGTGCTGTTGCAGCCTGCTGCTTTTCAGAAAAGAAGTCATGAGCCGTTTCACCAGTTCTTTTTCTTCCCGGCTCAACGCATACGGGTCGTCCGGATTGATGGTGGGTAAAAAACTGTCTTTTAGTGGATATTCCTTCCCCTTGAGCTGTAGGGTGCCTTTTTCCAGATTGATATTGTCCAGCAACAGGCGGTCGTCAAGTTGAAACTCAGGACGCCTGAGGATCAGTTGCCCTTCCAGTTTGAACTGTATAATAGAAATCGCCTTGTGCATCAGCCGGTTGAGCCACTGCTCCGACTGGTTGAGCAGGTCATCGGGCGAAACTTTGGGGTCAAAAATAATGCTTTTGTCCGATTTGTAATGTTCTATGGCGAAAGAAGCCAGGGGAATGAGGTGAATGCCATAGCCTTTTTCCAGGGTATCGGTATTGCCATAGCGAAGCGAAAGCCGCAGTACATTGGCCATACAGGCTTCCGAGCCACAGGCCGCCCCCATCCATACAATATCGTGGTTGCCCCACTGGAAATCTATGGAATGCAGCCGCTGCAATTCATCCATAATGATTTCCGCACCCGGACCGCGGTCATACACATCGCCAATGATATGGACTTTATGTATGGAAAGAATTTGTATGAACCTGGCAAACTCTTCTATCAGTTTATCGGCCTGGTCCAGGGCAATAATGCTGGACAACAGGTGGTCGTAATAATTGTTCTTCTCCCCCACCTCACGTTCCGCTACCAGTTCTAAAATAATATCGCTGAAACCGGGCGGGAGCAAATTACGCAGCTTTCTGTTGGAATAGATAGACGCGAATTCCCGGGTAACCTGTATCAGATTTTTGAGCGTTTTCTTATAGAATGTCTCCAGCGCAGGATGCTGTTGCCGGATCAGCTCCAGTTTTTCGGCAGGATAGTAAATGATAGAAGCCAGCTGATTAATTTCCCGTTCCGAAAGTTCATCGGCAAACAGTTCTTTAATCTTTTGCTTGATAATGCCCGAACCATTCCGCATCAGGTGCTGAAATGCCTCGAACTCACCGTGCACGTCGCTCAGAAAAATTTCAGGGCCTTTGGTCAGGCTCATGATAGAGCTTAGCATCACAATTTCCTTGGAGGCTTCTAACCGGTTCGGATAGTTTTTTGACAGTAGTCGCAGGTATTTAAGCTGATAGTTTTCCATGTTTAATAGGCTTTCCAGGTCACCAGTCAAACTTACATAAATTCAGTATATTTTGCGTATTACCATTGGAATTCCTGTTCGTTTAAATAATCCGTTCAGGCATTTAGCTGTTAGAAAAACCAGCTTCCGGCTGCGGAACAGGTGCATGATAAGCAGCCAATATGGTAACTTACAATGAAAAAGGTATATTTTATGCTATGGTCTTCTTATGTATACTTATTTAACCAGTGGGCGGTGCAGAACCTATTTCAGAATATTGGAAATAAATGAAGATTACGGATATACATTTGTTGCCACCGATTTGAATTAATTAAGAAAAGCAGTAGATTAAGATAAAAAAGAAGATCATGAAAAAATATAAAGTAATAGAAACCTTGGATCATTTACCAGATGAATTTGATATAGAAGAATTAGTGGAAAGACTGCTATTTATAGAAAAAGTAGAAAAAGGATTGAAGGATTCTGAAGAAGGAAAAACCATGAGTTTGCAAGAAGCCAAACAGAAGATGCAAAGCAAATGGCAAACATTGAAATAACACTCACCGAAACGGCCTATCTGGATTTAGAAGACATAGAAAATTACGTCAGTCAGAGTTCTGCCAGGATTGGCAGAGAATTTATCAACAAAATCTTTAAAAAGATTGATTTGCTTTATGAACATCCAAGAATAGGCAAGAAGGTTATGGAATTCAATGATGACAGGATTAGAGAATTGCTCCAAGGCAAGTACAGGATTGTCTATCGGATAGTCAGTGTGGAATTGATTGAAGTGCTAAGAATCATTCATGGATCAAGAATGATGGATTTGGAATGATAAAACACACTGCTAACATCGAGCAAGCATCCCGCAGTGGAACTGACCGCAGTGGACTGACCGCAGTGGAACTGACAGTTGGTAAATGAGTAAAATGGAACATAACTTATACAATTTGGAATAGTACCAGCCTGAAAAAAAAGTAATTCTAAGTCCGTCGCATTACCTGCTCTAGTCCGTTAATACCCAATTAAAACAGCCAAATGAAAACTATATTTTTAAGTCTTGCCGTTGTATGCACATTTGCCTGCACGCCGGATGAAATGGTGGACACTCCAACAGGCAATTGGAAAAAAAGCGATGCCAATCCTGTACTGGAAAAAGGGGAACCGTATGGATTTGATTTTTACGCGATCAGTGATGGTTGGGTTATACCGCATCAGGGAATATACAAAATGTGGTATACCGGTGGCGGAGCAGTGTATCCGGATACCATCCTGCATTCCAGTATTGGCTATGCCACCTCTGCCGATGGAATCCACTGGACAAAATATGCCGATTACCCGGTGCTGGATGTAAGCCTTAACGCATGGGATAGTTTAGGGGTAGAAACCGTAACTGTGCTGATAGATTCACTGGCCCCTGCGCAGTCAAGATACAAATTGTGGTATGCCGGGCAGACTTATAATGACTACAGGTATGAAATTGGGTATGCCTATTCGGAGGATGGTATACACTGGACCAAACATCCGGAGCCGGTAGTGCAGGTAGGAGAACAAGCCACGTGGGATAATTGTTTTTTAGAAGGCCCCAGCGTACTAAAAGATGGTGATACTTATAAAATGTGGTATGCCGCCTACGATTGTGAAGTAAATGGTCAGTCCACTGATGGTAAGGTTAATATTGGCTATGCCACTTCCACCGATGGGATCATCTGGACAAAACATGCTGGCAATCCTGTTTTAACTACAAGCCCTGCCGCATGGGATGCCGTATTTGTGCAGGATCCGCATGTAGTTGCATACAATGGCATGTACCACCTGTGGTATGGCGGGGTGGATGTGGAAGATAATTACCAGCAGCAGACCGGCTATGCCTATTCAGAAGATGGAATCCACTGGACAAAATCTTCCAATAATCCCGTATTGAAAAGGGGCAACTCTGGCAGCTGGGATGCCAATACCGCTTCCTTTCCATCTGTAATTATTGAGCGTGAGCAATTAAAACTCTGGTATACCGGAAAAGATGTGGACCCATTACCGGAATGGCCTGCCCCTTATTACTGGGAAATAGGATACGCGGAAAAAACATTGATAAGCTCATCCATCTTGGATTGACAAACGCCGGTAATTTCATGTGCCGCCAAAACTGACATAATCGTTAGGTTACATTTTACCTTTCGGTTTGGGGATAGATAGCAGCGTTATTTCGCTTTTGATCTGCCAGTATGCCGACCAATTGCCCATAGAATTCTGACAATTTTTCACCTTGTCAGGAAAAATTTAATCGAGTGATCTGCCATTTTATCTAAACAAGTTGACAAAATTGCCTAATATTGGAGTGGCATTTCTATTGCCGGGTAATTAAAAGCTATTAATTCGTTAATCTATAACATTATGACAACAGAAACTTTAGAAAAAACTTTAAACATTAAACCACTTGCCGACAGAATCGTAATTGAGCCTGCCGCCGCGGAAGAAAAAACTGCCTCTGGCCTTTTTATTCCTGACACCGCCAAAGAAAAACCGCAGAAAGGAAAAGTACTGGCCGTAGGAACTGGTAAAAAAGATGAGCCCATCACGGTAAAACCCGGCGATATGGTGCTTTATGGAAAATACACTGGCACTGAAATTACCATTGAAGGAAAAGAATATCTGATTATGCGGGAATCGGATATTTACGCGATTATTTAATATTGATTTAAACAGATAACTTATAAAATTATGACAAAGGATATTACCTTTAGCGTTAAGTCTAGAGAAGCCCTGAAAAAAGGAGTAGACATACTGGCAGACGCGGTTAAAGTAACGTTAGGACCGAAAGGCCGCAATGTTATTTTAAGCAAAAAATTCGGTGCGCCTGTCATTACCAAAGATGGTGTAACCGTAGCGAAAGAAATTGAATTATCAGATCCCATTGCCAATATGGGCGCCCAGATGCTGAAAGAAGTAGCTTCCAAAACTTCCGACATCGCGGGTGATGGTACTACCACCGCAACTGTATTAGCGCAGGCAATTGTAAAAAACGGACTTAAAAACGTGGCTGCCGGTGCCAATCCGATGGACCTGAAACGCGGTATCGACAAAGCCGTACTGGCCGTGGTAAAAGCCTTGAAAGAGCAGGCACAAACTGTGGGTGACGACTACAGTAAAATTGAGCAGGTAGCTACCATTTCAGCCAACAGTGATAAGGAAATTGGTAAACTGATTGCCGACGCAATGGCAAAGGTTAAAAAAGAAGGCGTAATTACCGTAGAGGAAGCCAAAGGCACCGAAACCTATGTAGACCTGGTAGAAGGTATGCAATTCGACCGCGGCTATCTTTCCCCTTATTTTGTTACCGATACCGAAAAAATGATCGCGGAACTGGAAAATCCGTATATCCTGATCTTTGACAAGAAGATCTCTACCATGAAAGATCTGCTGCCTATTTTGGAAAAAGTAGCACAAACCGGCAAGCCTTTGCTTATTATTTCTGAAGAAGTAGAAGGTGAAGCACTGGCTACACTGGTGGTGAACAAACTGAGAGGCGCCCTTCGGGTAGCTGCTGTAAAAGCTCCAGGCTTTGGCGACAGAAGAAAAGCCATGCTGGAAGATATAGCCGTACTCACCGGTGGTACCCTTATTTCCGAAGAGCAGGGTTACAAACTTGAAAACACCGATCTTTCTCATCTGGGGACTACCGAAAAAATCACCATCGACAAAGACAATACGGTTATTGTAAATGGCGCTGGCGAAAAAGAGTTGATTACGGGCCGTGTCAATCAGATCAAGGCGCAGATGGAAGCCTCTACCTCTGATTATGACAAAGAAAAATTACAGGAAAGGCTGGCCAAATTGTCAGGTGGCGTAGCCGTATTGTATGTGGGTGCGGCTACAGAAGTAGAGATGAAAGAGAAAAAAGACAGAATGGATGATGCCCTGCATGCAACCAGAGCGGCTGTTGAAGAAGGTATTGTACCGGGCGGCGGTGTAGCTTACTTACGAGCCATGACCGGACTGGATGGCATCCAAACCCTGAATGAGGATGAGCGAACAGGTGTTGAAATCATCAGAAAAGCACTGGAAGCGCCCTTATTCCAGATTGCCGTGAATGGCGGAAACGAAGGTTCAGTGGTTGTGAATAAGGTAAAAGAAGGTAAAGACGACTGGGGCTTTAACGCAGCCAACGACACCTACGAAAACTTATATCAGGCAGGCGTAATTGATCCTACCAAAGTAGCCCGCGTGGCGCTTGAAAACGCGGCTTCTATTGCCAGCATGATTCTGACTACCGAAGCTGTGCTTTCGGAACAAAAGGAGAAAAAGCCAGAAGGTGGCGGTGGCCACCACCATGATATGGATTATTAATATCAGTTTTGATAACAGAAAAAGCCCGATTAATCACCGGGCTTTTTTTATTTTAGATGGCGCTGCCAATGGTCAGGTAATATTTCCTTTTTTCATTTCATTTACCGCGTAATCGCAGGCCCGAGCCGTAAGGGCCATATAGGTTAATGATGGATTCTGACAGGCGGCTGACGTCATACAGGAACCGTCGGTAATAAATACATTGGGTACGTCGTGCATCTGGTTCCATTTATTCAGCACAGAAGTTTTAGGATCGCGGCCCATTCTGGCCGTACCCATTTCATGAATGCCCTGCCCTGGCGTGGAGTGATTGTCGTAAGTCTTTACATTTTTCAATCCGGCAGCCTCCAGCATTTCAGCAGCATCGTTCATCATATCCTGGCGCATGGCCATTTCATTTTCCTTGAAAGAGCAATCAATTTTCAAGGTGCGCTGTCCCCATTTATCTTTTTTCTCGGTAGTCAGCGTGGCTTTGTTCTCATAATAGGGCAAACATTCCCCAAAGCCGGTGAGTCCCATTTGCCACGGTCCAGGTTTGGTAATCTCATTTTTAAAGTCGGCACCAAACCCTAATTCCGCGATGCCCCGCTGCCAGCTGGTACGACTGCCCCGGCCCTGGTAGCCAAATCCACGCAGATAATCGCGCTTGTCGTTCCCTATGTTCCTGTACCGGGGAATATAAATACCATTGGCCCGTTGGCCTGAATAGTAAGAATCGTCAAATCCTTCCATGGTGCCGGAGGCCCCTAATTTAAAATGATGGTCCATCAGGTTATGCCCTACCTGTTCGCTGTCATTGCCCAGTCCGTTAGGGAAACGGTCGGAGGTGGAATTCAGCAGAATAAACGTAGTTCCTAAAGTAGAGGCATTCAGGAATATTATTTTTGCATAAAATTCAATGGTTTCATCCGTTTCCGCATCAATTACCTTCACCCCGGTGGCTTTGCCTTTGTCTTTATTATACAGTACAGAGTTTACGATTGAATAAGGGCGAAGCGTTAAATTTCCGGTGGCTTTTGCTGCGGGCAAAGTAGCAGAGTTGCTGCTGAAATAAGCGCCAAACGGACACCCCCGGCTACACAGGTTCCGGTACTGGCATTTGGTTCTGCCATGGTGTGCCTGGGTTAAGTTTGCCACCCGGCCAATGGTCATTCTTCGGTTCTTAAAATTAGATTCAATCCCTTTTTTCACTTCCTTTTCCACACAATTCATTTCCATAGGAGGCAGGAATTGCCCATCGGGTAAAGTGGGTATACCTTCTTTCTGCCCGCTGATGCCCGCGAACTTCTCCACATAATCGTACCAGGGTGCCAGTTCCTTATACCGGATGGGCCAGTCAGCGGCAATACCATCTTTTAAATTAGCTTCAAAATCCAAATCGCTCAATCGGTACGATTGGCGGCCCCACATCAGCGACCGGCCTCCTACATGATAGCCCCGGTACCAATCGAAGCGTTGCACTTCCACATAAGGGTTTTCCAGGTCATTTACCCAGAAACCTTCGTTAAATTCTGAATAAGGATAATCGCGCTTTTGTACCGGATGCGTACTTTTTTGTTTCTCGGTGATTCTGCCGCGGTGTTTAAAATCCCAGGGGTTTTTGGTGGCGGTAGGGTAATTAGGGTGTTCAATATTTTTGCCACGCTCCAGCAGCAGCACCTTCAAACCTTTCTCTGTTAATTCCTTGGCTGCCCATCCTCCGCTAATGCCGGAACCTACCACAATGGCATCAAAGGTGTTTTCTTCCTTTGCCTTTATATTTAAATTCATAGGTTTTTAAGTAATTTAAATTAAAAAATCTTAATCTTTTCGTCCCATTCAATTGGGTGCGATTCCAAACCGGAATCAAAATGTCAAGTAGCCCAGGCTTTCTCGCCAGGTTCCAGGGGTTTGCAGCCATCAAACGATCCGGGTACGGCTATATATCGGAGGGCCTGGGTAGCACCGATTTCTGAAGTAAAATAACCCAGCATGGTGAGCTCTTTCATAAGCCGGAAAAACGGAATACCAGATTCGGGTTTCTCTTCCACCACATTGTCGCCAGACTGAATGCGCCCCGACTGGTCGGCACTGGGCCTGGAGGCGCCGGTTTCAGGGTCTTCCGGTTCGGCCACTTCCGGTTTGGCTTTCTGCTGTGCCATGGCTTCCATTTTTTTAAGTATGGCTACTTTTTCCTCTTCGTTGCATTCCAAAAACGCATTGTCATACGTTTTTTTACTTTCGTCTTCCACAGTCACTAATCCAGCTTTAAAACTCTTCTGATCTTTTTCCGGATAGCAATCGGCCAGCATTAAGTCGATAAATTCATTTACTTTGGCAGCTTTGGCGCCCGGGGTGTCGGTGGTGGGAATGATCAGTTCGGAAATTTCCATTACCAGTTCATTTTCATCCTCGGTTAAAAACTGTAAAGCGGCTCCTGCCTCAGAGGTTGCTTTTTTGGTTTCACATGCCTGTAAAAATGCCGTGATGGTGGGTGCTGACAGGGCCCCTCCCATCATCCAGCTCACTCTTCTCAGTGCTTCTCTTCTGAACATATTGCGGATGATTTAATTTTTTCGGATAATTTAAAGATATAAAAATTCAGGTAGTTTAAATATAATAACATCTTTCATGAAACCAAATTTTAACCGGCTTTCTGCGCTTAAGTTTAGAGAATTTTGATTATTCTATTATTTTAATTGAAAAGATTGAAGATTGAAAAAGCCAGGGGGAAGAGATTCTTTACTCAGAGTCCCTTTCAGGTGACTCTGAGGAGAGCAAATATAAGCACACATTCGAGTCTCACATAAGCACGCATTGGAGACTCATATAAGCACGCATTCGAGTCTCACATAAGCACGCATTTGGATTTGCAATAAAAACCAGACAAATAGTTATTATCAGGGTGCAAAGTTTGGTAGTGAATTTGCAAATCTAGAGGGAGAGGATTTTTACAACGCTCTGGAAAACTTTCTTAATGATTTGAGACCAGGAACATTGGAAGATGCTCCTAACAAGGATGACATACCGAAACAAGGCCACTCTTTTGGAAAAGTGAAACAAAATCGGTCGTATTTTCCTTTATTTGCCCCAGAAAGAACTAAATTGAATGGCCCCATTATAAGTGGAATTGGCAATGAAAATGGAGTTCCTTCAGATAATACACGCGTAGTTATACAACCTAGACCTTAAAACATGAAAAAAAAACCATAATTTTAATTATTGTATTTTTTATGTGTTCTTCTTGCAGTGCACAATCTCTATACGAAGAGCATAAAAAAAATTTTAGAGAAATACAGAAATTGCTAGGAACTAATGATACTTATTTTAGAAAGGAGTATAAGTGTAGTTTAGGCCCATATACTGAAATTAGGTATATTATAAGCAAACAGTCTTATGAAAATTGTTTTAAAGGTATCGATAAAGAGAAAGATGAAATTATTACATCCTTTTTAACGAAAGAAATATCCCCAACAATAAAGGTGTATGATGATTACATAGCTTTTTTTATAGGTGGTAGTTCCAATTTCCTTAATACTGAACAAGAGTACATTATCTACAGCTCTACAAAGACTGATATAGAATATATGGACGGAATTGAAGTAATTGAGTTTAAAAAGCTTGAAGAAGGTTGGTACTATGCTAAAACGAAAGATGCCACATATTAGATCTAATAGTTAGGACTTGTTCTGACAGAGTTCTCGAGAGTCATTGGTTACGAGCCTGCTTTGTCAGGCTCATTTTTTTTGCACCAACCTCCTGAAGTAGGTGAAAGGTTTGGTTCCGAAAAAAGTATTGCAAAGGATCATAGGGAGTGCACTCCACTCGGGCGCGTTTATTAGCGGTAGCGTAAGGCGTTCGTTCTCCAATCTATTGTAACATTTGTTCCAATTTATCCAACATAGTGCGTAATCGCTGAATATCCTTGGGTTTACTTTGGCTTCGTCTACACAAATGGGTGAAATTATTAGTAGGAATAGATTAGCAACTTGATTGCCAGCAACTTAACAAAATAGCTCTTCAGAGCGAAAAGCTTAAAATTCTCGATAGATCAAATTGACTTTCCTTTTCTAGCAGATTTTTGCTCAGAAAATCATATTCCCCCTGCATATTGATGTGCTGCCAACTAAGGTGACTGAGGGCACTCTGAGAAAAGAGTAAACTTGCTATGGGTAGGCTGCGTCTATTCCTTTCTCAGCGTTATTCGTAGAGGAAAAAACCTGTACAATTAATTATGCACTTTTATTCTATTGATATCAAAAAACCTTAAACCGTACATAGGTAAGTAGCATTGTTTTTAAAGCAAGTAATTTTTATCCTTAAGCATTTTATTGAGATTCATTTAAAATTGCAGGGGAATCGAATGAGTTCCTCATCATCTTTTAATTAAACATTATATTATGAAAAAGACGTTTTTATGTTTATTACTTGGAATTTCCATTCTATTTACAAATTGTGAAGAAAATGAGGAAGCTTTAAAAAACAAAAAAGAAATCCAGGTAAAGGTATTAGATGCAGGTAGCTGGAATGAAGAAATAGGTTCAGATCTGAGCAACCTGGATAAGGTGGCAAATGCATCGGTTTATTTGACAAGTGAATCAACTTCATTGTCAGGATTAACCGATAGTGATGGGTTAATTACATTTAGGGATGTTGATTTTGGGGCATATTTTGTGAAAGCTGAATATAATGATCTGAACAGTTTATTAGAAATTGAAACTATTCAGGGTGATACAGTAGGATACTTAATAAAAGGCGTATACACCACAGAAGGCGAATTAGGTGGTATCCCAGAAGGTGATCAGACCATTGGAGATATAAAGATACTTGACATCAATGCTGACTATAAAATTACTCCCGAAGATAAAACTTTGGGTGAATCTATTCAATTTTATGAGCAGATTAAAGATGTAAACGCGGATGGCAAAATAGATGAGGATGATAAGGTTAATGGTGAATATATTATGGCAGAGAATATCATATATGTAGAAATTTATGTAGGAAAAAAATAATCCGTTTTTGGAATTGGAACCCCTAAAAGGCGCAGGACGCCCACGTCCTGTGTCTTACTTCTCACCCCTCACATAAGCACGCATTCTCAGAGTCCTTTGCAGGTAACACTGAGTAGAATAAAGTGGGAAGGTTGAAATAGTAAATGTTGAGTGAAATCCTTCCAATTCAACATTTAGTTCCGTTCAACATTCAGCCCCAAATAAGTCGTTTCAACCGCTAACTTCCTACTCCACATACAACACCAATCCTTTTAAATACTCCCCTTCAGGATGATACATACTTACCGGATGATCGGGCGGATGGCCTAAGTGGTGCAATACCCTTACGGGCCTGCCGGTTTGAATAGCTGCTGCCATTACGGTACTGTGAAACAATGTTTTGTCTACCACCTGCGAGCAGGAAAAAGTAAAGATGATCCCCCCCGGCCTGATGTTTTTGATGGCTTCAGCATTCAGAAATTTATAGCCGTTGGTGGCTTTATGGCGGGCACTCCTGTGTTTGGCAAAAGCAGGCGGGTCTAAAATAATCAAATCGTATTGGTTTTTGTTAGCTGTCAGATAGTCAAACACATCGGCTACATGAGCTTGATGCGCCGAACTGTTAGGCTTATTAAGCGCCACATTCTTTTCAGTAATGTCCATCGCCGGTTTGGAAACGTCTACCGAATGAACGGATGTAGCTCCACCCTGCAAGGCGTACACAGAAAACCCACCGGTGTAGCAAAATGCATTCAATACATTGCGTTGGGCTGCATACCGGGCCAGCAACGCCCTGTTTTCACGCTGATCAATAAAAAAACCGGTCTTCTGGCCCTGCTCCCAGTCTACAAAAAACTGGTTGCCATGTTCCAGCACTTCTCCATGCCCAGCGGAGGTTCCCAGCAGGTATTCGTTGGTGGCCTGGTGGCCGGTATGTCCGGGCAGGGTATCTTTGCTTTTGTCGTACACTGCCATCAGTTTTTCTCCATAAATTTCTTTCAGCGCCATCGCCAAATGTTTTCTTACCGCATACATGCCTGAAGTATGCGTTTGCATCACCGCTACGGCGCCATACATGTCAATAATTAACCCGGGTAAGCCATCGCCTTCGGCAAAAACCAACCGGTAGGCAGTTGTATGCGCGGCATCTGCCAGGCCCATACTTTTCCTGACGGCATAGGCCTGTTCAATTTTACCTTTCCAGAAATTATAATCGGGTTGTACCGGCTGAAAAGAAAATATCCGCACCCTGATGGAAAGCTGCGATTGAAAATGTCCTATTCCCAGAAATTCATTGTTCCAGGCATGCACCGTTACGATATCGCCATCAGCCAGGCTGGCATCCTGAGCGGCAATCGCTCCTGAGAATACCCACGGATGAAACCTTTTCAGTGATGATTCTTTACCTTTTTTTAATGTTATTTTCGGGAACTTCTGCATGTTATATGTAGTATGTGTTTCAAAGAGTGTGCTTATCAGCCTGCATGTGCTTTGTTATAATCTACCCATAATCGCTGGGCAATTCCAAATTATTCTTTAAGTTTACTTCCGTAAAACCTTGTTGGTCAAACCTACGCACAAGATTCTGAAAATGGAAAATTTTGACATCGATAAACTGAAATATCCTATTGGCAAACCTAATTATAGAAGGCAGATAGCTCCAGCAAGGATACAGGAAAATATCACCCAGATCAGCCTGGTACCAGACCAGTTCAAAGCCGCTATCAGTGATTTATCTGATGAGCAGCTAAATACGCCATACCGCCCTGAAGGCTGGACAGTAAGGCAGTTGGTGCACCATGTACCCGAAAGCCATATGAACGCCTACATTCGATTTAAGTGGTGTTTAACTGAAGATAATCCTGTAATAAAAACCTACTACGAAGACCGGTGGGCTGAAACGGAAGATGCCAAACATGGTCCTGTGCAAATGTCGCTGGATCTGCTAACCAGTCTGCATGCCCGGTGGATGGCCTTGCTGACCACGATGACCGACCAGGATTTTGAAAAAACCTTTCAGCATCCGGTAAGCGGCATTTTAAATTTAGGGCAAATGACTGAATTGTATGCCTGGCACGGGCAGCATCACACTGCCCACATTACTGCTTTAAGAGAAAGAAAAGGCTGGTAAATATTAAAAAATATTTTCCTTAAAAATGAAACTTAAAAACCTGCGTTTCAGTTGATATGCCCATAATAGTATTGCTTTAATATATGTCTATCATCAGGAAAGTAAAGCGGGTTGAAGCGGTTTTTCAACAGCTGGAAAAAGAAATTAGCGCGTTGAAAGCTGCCACAAAGCTTAACTGTGTGTCGGGTTGTGGCCTTTGCTGTAAAAAGCCGGATATTGAGGCTACCATCCTTGAATTTCTTCCCTTCGCCTATCATTTATTCCAGGAAGGAAAAGCAGTAGAATGGCTTGAAAAAGTGGAACAGCAGGCAGACAGTTTGTGTGCCATTTTTACTCCCTTTTATTCGGAAAGCCGCGGTGGCTTGTGCAACCACTATCTGCACCGGGGCCTGATTTGCCGTTTATTTGGATTTTCTGCTTCGCTGAACAAATACGGGCAGCCGGTTTTGTCTACGTGCGCTATTATTAAAACCGAATTAAAACCACAATACGAACAGGCCGCGCAATCCATTGAACAAGGACTGGCCATCCCGGTAATGCGAAATTTTTATATGCGGATGTATGCCATTGACCAGGCACTTTCAGAGAAGTTTTATCCAATCAACACCGCCATTCGATTAGCCATTGAAAAGGTACTGGCCTATTATGCTTACCGGCCCAGGCGGGCTTCCTAAACTACCAGGCACTGAATAACCTGTTACCAGCTTCCGCTGGCACCACCGCCACCAAAACTACCACCGCCGAATCCACCGAATCCTCCGCCACCACTGCTACCGCCGCCCCAGCTACTACCGCCTCTTCCTCCGCTTAATCCGGATCCGATTATCCAAGGCCACATAGAAAGCCCACGCCGTCCCCGGTAGGTTTTTCCACCACCCTTGTTTCTGTTTTTTCTGATAAAGAAGATTATTAGAATTATAATCAGGATCACCACAAAACCGGAGGGCAGGCTACCATCCCCATCTTCCGCTGCCCTGGGTTCGGCCTCATATTCACCGGCGGCCGCTTTCATTAAAGCGGTAGTAGCGGCATTAATTCCCTGGTAATAATTATTACTTTGAAAATGCGGCCTGATTTCATTCTGGATGATATTTCCGGCAGTTACGTCAGGAATGGCGCCTTCCAGGCCATAACCAATCTGTATCGTCACTCTTTTCTCCTGTGGTGCCACCAGCAATAATATACCATTGTCTTTGCTGGCTCTTCCCACGCCCCATTTTTCTCCTAACCGTACCGCATAATCAGCCACGTCGTATCCTTGCAGCGAAGGCACCGTAACGATAGCAATCTGGGTAGAAGTGGTATCGTCATACTGAACCAGTTTCTGTTCCAGGGTTTCCCGTTGCTCTGGGGTTAAAACACCAGCCAAATCGTTCACCAACCGGGGTGGGTTCGGTAGATTAGGTATATCCTGCGCAAAGGAGATCAGATGAGTACATAAAAGAAATAGAAGAAAAAAAGGCTTCTGCACGTTCGGGTGTTTCATTGTTAGTTTATCCCTTCGATATTTCATCGGGTAATTCATCGCGATCATCAGACTGGTAGGGAAAATAGTGCTGAAGCTCCTTACCTGCCGCTTTGATGCCTTCAGTAAGTCCGGTTACAAAATCACCTTTTGTAAAATACTCCGTCATCATCGCTTTAATCTGATCCCAGAAATCGGCAGGTGTAACCACGTTAATGCCCTCATCGCCAATGATGGCAAACCGATGGTCTTGATAAGCCAGATAAAAAAGCACCCCGTTTCGCTTTTCGGTTTTGTGCATATTTAGCATCTTAAATACTTCAATGGCACGATCCAGTACTTCTTTGTTTTTGTTATGCTTTTCTACCCGAACGCAAATTTCCCCTGAAGTTTTTTTCTCCGCTTCTTTGATAGCCGCGACAATCTCCTTTTCTTCTTCTTTTGAAAAAAAATCAGCCAATATGATAGAGGTTTAGGTGTAAATGTTTGTTACTTAAAATTCTACTTTTGGAGGCTGTTCCGAACCTGGGGTGGCCTCAAAATATCCTTTTTTGTCGAAACCAAAAATCCCGGCAAACAGGTTATTAGGAAACTGCCTGATATAGGCATTATAGTCCTGTACGGTTTCGTTAAAGCGCTGCCTTTCTACCGTAATTCTGTTTTCGGTACCCTCCAATTGTACCTGCAAATCGCGAAAGTTGGCATTTGCTTTCAGGTCGGGGTAATTCTCGGCCACAGCGATCAATCTTCCCAAAGAAGAAGATAACTGGCTTTGTGCCTGCTGAAACTGTTGCAGTTTTTCCGGCGTAAGGTCTTCCGCGTTAATATTAATAGAAGTAGCTTTTGCCCGTGCTTCTATTACTTCGTTCAGAGTTTCTCTTTCAAAATCTGCAGCACCTTTCACTGTGTTTACCAGGTTTGGAATCAGGTCGGCACGGCGTTGATATACATTTTGCACCTGTGCCCAGCTTTTATCCACGGTTTCTTCCTTGGTAACCATGCTATTGTATCCACAGGAGGAAAGCAACGCGATAGCGGCGAAGGCCAGACTATTGGCTAATATTCTTTTCATATAATTTGAGGTATTTAGGTTAAGCGATCATATATAAGTAAAATCAATTATCTGAATTATCGTAAACCAGCGTGCTATTGTTGCATTTGGTGCTTTCCATATTTATCTAATTACCCTATACCGATTTAATACTTGAGGAAATAATTCGAGAATAAATTTTTCTTTAAAAAACGTAATACTCAACTCA
>JBGTIS010000100.1:0-2259 GCA_041745535.1 Cyclobacteriaceae bacterium
AGCAGGCAAATACAGTCCCGGACAAATCGATAGCGAGTGGACCCCCGCAATTAAAGATGCCTTTATGAAATGGCTGGACGAAACCTACGATAAGGTTCCCATGAGCAGGGCACAACTGGAAGAGTTTATGCAGAAAAGAACATATTAATAAAATGTGGGCTTAAATGTAATTGTTGGTAATACAGGTATTATAGCTTTTCAGGAAAAAAGGTTAGTATAACAACCTTCTTAAAGTATAGTAAATCAATGCTTTACAGATTTATTTTTAAAAAGCTATAATTTTTTACTAAAAAAATATTGCTTCGTATTTTCCAATTCACTTATCTTTGCACCATATTTAAAAAGAAACCATGATGAAGTTAAATAATTATATCACCCTGATAAATCCTGGCGATCGTCATAGAAGCGAGATGCAGGATAATGGTTTAACCGGGATAAGCATGTAATTATTTACATATAAAGCATTGAAGCCCGGGCCATTGGTTCGGGCTTTTTTATTGCGGTATCATGCACATCATTCGCACATACACGCACATCGAACAACCTGCAACCAGGGATTCAGATCTTACCCATCTGCCAGATTTTCGCCACAGACAGGCTGTAGTGTACATAAAGATGTAGCAACCAGCAATTGCTCCCTTTATCGACCCGGCTTGTCTTCAGGCCGGTTTTTTTTGTAATAGGGAGTACGCCGAAGTTGAGGCGGTTCGCTCGGCGTTGGGTATAAAACCATTGCGCTATGCGGAATATGTACGAAATAGCGCTCACATAAATTAAAAGGTCAGCGCTGAGAAGCAGGGCTGACAAATATCAGCTGAAGGAGGTGTAAAGCGGATGCCTCCATATGCCGGAGAGGGGTTAAAGGCCCTACGCAGCATTCCGTTTGTGCTGCAATGTGCTGAAAAAGCTCTGGTGTATCAGCGGTGATGCGCGGCAGGAGGTAAGCCCAAAGTTTACCTGCCTGCGGCATTCACGATTGTATATGGTGATTGTAGTATAATGGTAAACACACCGGGTTGTGGTCCCGGTAACAAAGGTTCGATCCCTTTCAATCACCCTGATTTGTATAGTTAACAATTAATATGATGAGCATGCAATTACTTGAACAGTACATGCTGGAGACCGACCAGGCTTTTGCACAGCAGGATTATGTACGAGGAAAAAACATCCTCGAGGAAGCCCTTGCCATAGAACCTGACTATGGTGAAGCGCATAACTATATGGGATGGCTGTACCTGTATCATATCAATAACCATGATAAAGCTGAACAGCACCTGCGATTGGCCATTCGTTTTGCGCCCTCCTGCCGGGGCGCTTATGTACACTTGTCTGCACTGCTTACCGACCAGCGTCGTTTTGAGGAAATGCAAATGCTGCTGGAAAAAGCTTTTCAGGTCCGGGGCATCAACCGGCTGGCGCTGTTTACCGATCTGGGCAGGTTGCACGAACAAATGGAAGATTACGGCGAGGCGGTGCGCTACTATAAAGAAGCCATGCGGGCTGCCATGCAAAACACCGACATCGACCAGGTGCGCGACCACATCCGGCGCTGCCGCCGAAAAAGGTGGATTGCATGGATGTAAAAAATGTTTTATGGGTTATTCAAAGGGAGAACCCACAAATTATTTACGAAAACGATGTTCAGGAGTAGAAATTCTGACTATAAAGAAAATGAAAATGGCAACTACAAAATTAACAGGAAAAGAAATCAGAGCACTGGGGTATCCGGAAGGAAGGGCCATTGGCGCCGCCGTTCGGGTAATGGAAGCCCACTACAAGGGAAAGGGCAAAAAACAGAAACTTAAGGTTTTGCAAAACGTTTTTCAGTATCCGCATAACTATATCAAAGACGAAGTACTGGGTGTAATTGCCCGGGAACTGATAGCCCAAACGGAGGTGAAATCCCAAATAGGGTTGAATCCGCAAAGAATGCCCTATCAGATTTATGGCGAAGACCACATTGAAGCGGGTGCCAGAAACCAGATGGAAATTGCCATGAAACTGCCGGTTACTATAGGCGGTGCCCTGATGGCCGATGCGCACCAGGGTTATGGCTTACCTATTGGTGGGGTGCTGGCTACCAGAAACGCGGTAATTCCTTATGGGGTTGGTGTGGATATTGGCTGCCGGATGTGCCTGACCATGTACTCGGTTCCTGTTTCCTATTTGCAGCAGCAAACTGCACACATGAAGAAAATGCTGATGGAGAACACCTGTTTTGGACGGGCTACTTTCAAAAAACCGGAAGATCATGAAGTG
>JBGTIS010000101.1:0-4081 GCA_041745535.1 Cyclobacteriaceae bacterium
AGGAAAAAAAAACAAATTATTCTCATCCTAAATTGAAATAAGTTAATTAGATTGAGTGTTAACTTTTGCGTGATGGAAATAAAAACTATCATATCAACTTTGTTTTGAATGCAGAGTTTAAGTGTCATTTAATGTTGCCCAACATCCTGATAACCGCATAGCGGTTATTTTTACTATACTGGAATAGCGGCTATGCAACAAAAAAGATAAATAACCGCAACTTTTTGGTATAACATAAATTTGATCTGTTTTTTATCTACTATCTCAGCACTCGAACATTTTTTCATGCTAATGGATTCCGCATAAGTATTATTCCACAATATATTGATTGCCTCAATATTAATCAATACGCATTATATTTTCTTTAAAAATTTATGTAAACCCAACTCGCGTGATCTATGTTGTTCCTCTATTATTGCGCATACTTTCAGTTTTGTCTGCCAACTTGTAAAAGAAGGGTGTTCCAGCTTACACGCGGCTGCAATGGGTAGCAAGAAGCATCAAATGTTCCATTGGCGGGTGGAAATGGGGCAAAAGGATGCCATTTAGTCCCGTGGCAAGGTGGAAATGGCATAAAAGGGCGGCCTTTAGCCCCGTGGCAAGGTGGCAATGTAATATAAGGATGTCCTTTTGTCACGTGGCAAGGTGGCGAAGTAATATAAGGGCGGCCTTTTGTCACGTGGCAACAGGGAAATGTAATATAAGGCCGACCTTGCAGCTGGTTTCTTAGCGGTGATGGGTGTTTCAGGCGTGAAAATGAAGTTTTTCACCTTACATCCATTCTATTATTAGTATCTGGGGTATGTAAGTTATATGGAGATTGGTGCGGATAGTTGCTTGTTGCCAGGCTGCCTGCTGTTTTTTATTGAAGAAGTACATCAATTATTACCTGGGTATAACCTATACTATTTTTATCTGTAATGATACTTTTCTGTTTTATAATTTTGGATGTTTCATGTTCAACAAAATAAGTGTAATGAAAGGTACCATAGAAAAGCAGTTAGAAGAAGCGCGGATGGCCATCAGAGGAGCCCTTGCTAATCCGGAAATTCTGAGCAAAATTTCCAAATTTGGCTATAACCAGAAGGTGTTGCAGGAGGGTAAAGCTTTACTCGGACAAATAGAAATGCTCATTTCCCTGCAGAACGAAGGCTTTGATGCCCAAATGCAGGCTACCCGACAACTGCGACAGGGCCGCAAGGATTTGAATACGGTTTATTCTCGTCATCTGTCCATGGTCCGGGTTGCCCTGAAAGAACACCCGGAATACCGGAAAGCTCTTATGCTACAGGGTGTCCGCAAACAGGATATGGCGGGATGGCTGGGGCAGGTCAGTGCCTTTTATAATCACATCGATCGGGTACAGACCATTTTGACCCGGAACGGGGTTACTATTACCCCCGAAGAGTTTGCCCAGGGCAAAGCCATGATAGAGGCTATCGCTGACTTGCGGGTGCAGCAACTGGCTGGCATCAGCAACAAGCAGCGGGCTACCTGGCAACGGCAGGAGGCCATTCAGGCGTTGCGGCAATGGATGAAGGATTTCCTCTACATTGCCCGTTATGTACTGAAAGACAATCCACAACAAATGGAAGCCTTAGGGCAAACGGTATAATAAGTACAAACAAATAAGAAGCGCGGAATGCAGTAGGACAACTTGGCAAACTGTCCTAAAAAATTACCATTCCTTCCCGTCAAATCTTTCTTAATCTGACAAAGTAGAGTTAGTATTATTAACACTTTTGCCTGCCACACTCAGGCGCAGGTCGTCCCGACCTTATCCTGTGCCAGAATTTTTCTGGAATAGCTGTTTTATTATATGTTTTCCAGTAGTACAGACGCGGTTACCGCTGGTATTCATTGTTTAATCATCATCAATCATCAAATACTCAATTTGCATTCATTTTTTAAGAAAAGGTAGATTTTCACATAGGTGGCTGGGGAGGCTTTACGGCGGGCTGCCATGAAAGCGCACCATGCGCATTGATCTTCCTGAAATACAATTGATGATCGCTGATCAGGTATGGTTAAAAAATATTCAACATAAATATTTACAAGGCACATTTTGTGGTGTGTAATCAATGCCATAGGCATGTTGCAGCAAGATAGTCACGATTTCTGAAACTGTTTTTTCGTTACGATGCAGCCGCGCAAGCACCCTGGCACAGGCAACGTGGTTGAATTCAGCACAAATATGCAGTAAAGTAACACCAGATAAAGGTGTGTAGGCACACTGCAACGAATACCTTTGATGAATTGCTTCCGGGCGGTGGCTCAGGTGATTGGCTAAGGTTGGGGCATCATCCAGCAACACGGAAAGCAAAGCTTCGTCATCGAAAACCAATCCATGCGCCACAAAGGCCCGGATGCACGCTTTAAATCTCGGCGTTCTGGCATATTCGCTTGTCAATTCGTAAATGAGCGGTTCATGATGATAGTATGCATCCTTTGCCCATCCACTATTCTTTTAATTGGGTAAAAGGTAGCGGCGAACCTATACATTTTATACTACCACTGGGGTTGGTTGCCGGTGAAAACACCGGCAGTGGGGAGGAAAGATAGCATAAAAAATCATTTTACTTCCTGGCCTGCTGATGCATACTGTCCGGGTGTTATGCCAAACTGATCCTTAAAACATTTGTTGAAGTAGGGCAGACTGCTGAAACCCACACGATAGGCGATCTGCGATACTGTATCGCTTTTCTGTTGTAATAGTATGGCAGCCCGCTTGAGCCGGACCGTTCTTAGGAACTGAGAAGGAGATTGATCGGTTAGGGCCTTGAGCTTTCTGTAAAATTGTACCCGACTGAAACCCCCTTCCCGGCTCAAATCTTCTACACTGAAATTTTCATCCCCCATATGCGCTTCTATGATGTCCAGCACTTTCCTTAAAAATTGCTCATCCAGAGAGGTGATGGAAATGCTGTGGGGCTCCAGGGTGATCTCCTGACTGAAACGTTTCCGCATCTTCCTTCGCTCTTCAATGTGGTTCCTGACGATGAGTTGTAATTCTTCGGCATCAAAGGGTTTGGCCAGGTAATCATCTGCCCCGGTTTCCAGTCCGGTCAGCTTGCTTTGTCGATCTGCCCTGGCGGTGAGCAGGATCACCGGAATGTGAGAGGTGAGCTCCTCGGTTTTGATCTTTTCACATAAGGCATACCCATCCATCTGGGGCATCATCACATCGCTGATGATCAGGTCTGGGAGGAGTTCTCTACCCATTTCTAATCCCATCACTCCATTTTCTGCTTCCTGTATCTGATAATGAGGGCTGATGGTTTCACGGATAAATCTTCTCACTTCCTGATGATCCTCTACGATCAATACCAATGGTTTTTCTGCTTTCTTCTCTGATTCTTCTTCCAGGGAATGGTCTTGTGGATGGACCAGTAATTCTGATGGGTGTATGCTGGCCTCCTCTGCTCCTGTTACCTCCGCTGGCAGAGGTAATTCCTGGATGATTTCTGTTTCTTTGAGATGCTCTTTGCCCAGGGGCAACAAAAGAGTAAAAGTGGTGCCCTGCCCTGGAGTGCTTTCCACCTGGATGGTACCATGATGTAACTCTACTAATTCTTTAGTGAGGGCCAATCCGATGCCGGTGCCTTCCTGGTCCCGGGTCTGAGCGCTATCTACCTGATAGAAGCGATCGAAGATTTTGTTGATCTCTTCTGTAGGAATGCCTTTTCCGGAATCTACTACCTGTATCTGCATCCAATCTTTATAATCCTGGGTAATAGCTTGTCCTTTCAGTGTAACTGATCCTCCTTCCCCGGTGAATTTAAAGGAATTAGAAAGCAGGTTGTTGATGATCTTCTCCAGTTTATCTCTGTCGAAATATGCTCCGATCTTTTCTTCGGGCAATTCCACAGCGAAGAGAATATGTTTGTGCTCGGCCAGGGAGGAGAAGGCATAGGCCCGGGCTTTGAGAAAGGCGACGATATCAGATTTCACGGCTTCCAGTTTGAGCTTACCGGCTTCCAACTTGGAGAGGTCAAGCATTTGGTTGACCAGGTGTAGCAATCGTTGGGCATTGCGCTGAATACCGGTAAGGCTATCCTGATCCTGGCGATTGGTCTGCCTT
>JBGTIS010000102.1:0-24143 GCA_041745535.1 Cyclobacteriaceae bacterium
AACAGGTTCTTTCCCATAGCTTCTTTGAGTTCTTGTCAATCGCGAAAAAACCGAAAACCCTCAGAAATTGGATATATTCCACCTTTTTGAGGGTTTCTTTTGTTATTTCCCTAATATAATGACTTGATTATCAATAGATTGCCTCACCTAATGGTGAGCCTACATAACTAACTACTTTGTGGGTAAATTTATACCATTCAATAGGTAAATTTGTAATAGAATTTTACCCATTGATTATTATTCACTTCTCAAAGCATCAACCGGATTGGCCAGCGCCGTTCTGATAGCGTGATAGCTTACTGTAAACACAGCTACGAATACTGATAACACAGAAGCGATAACAAACACAGACCAATGAATAGGAATGTGATAAGTAAAATTTTCCAGCCACCGTTGCATACCCCACCAGGCCAGCGGCCAGGCGATAATGTTGCCAATGATAACGAGCACCATAAATTCCCTGGAAAGTAATTGCACCAATTGCGACACGGTAGCGCCAATGGTTTTGCGTATCGCCACTTCTTTGGTACGGATTTCTGAAGCATGAGCTGACAAACCAAATAAACCCAGGCAGGCAATCAGGATGGCAAAGGCAGCGAAGAATTCAAATAACGTGCTCATTTTGGCTTCATCCTGATAGAGCAGATTAATGCGGTCGTCCAGAAATTGGTAATTGAACAGGTAATCCGGCACCAGTTCATGGATTTTTTCTTCCAGGCTGTTGAGGGTTTCCTGTATTTTTCCACCTTTCAGTTTCACCAACAGAAAGGCTGTCCAGGAAGGATTGTATTCCAACACTAACGGTTCCATCGCATTATGTAAGGAAGCAAAATGATAGTCTTTGATTACACCCACGATAGGGCCGTGGAGGTCTCTGGTTTGGTTGGTTACATAAGTACCTACCGGATTTTCAAGACCTAATGCTTTAACAGCGGTTTCGTTAATGATAAAGGAGGCGGAATCGTTAAACTGCCTGGAAAAATTGCGGCCTTCGTTCAAAGCAATATGTAAAGTAGACAAATAATTTTCATCCACTCGGATTACCCTTACCGTAGGTAGTTCATCATCTTCGGGTGTTCCATCGGGTATTACCATTTCCACACTCAATTCATCGCCAGGCAGGTTAGAGGCAACCCCTACACTGCTGATGTCAGGGTTTGTCATCAGCGCTGATTTAACGGCCTCAGGATTATCCATAAACTTGGTTTTCAAATCGCTAAATAAACTAACCGCTACTACCTGATCTTTATCAAAACCCAGGTTTTTATCGTGAAAATACTGCATTTGCTGATATACCACGATAGTGCTTGCGATCATAAATACAGCCACCACAAACTGAAATACCAGCAGCCCTTTTCGTAAAATACCCGCCGATGACCGGGGATTTTTAGTGCCCGCCAGTGCTTTCAAAGGAGAAAAGCCCGACACAAAAAAAGCAGGATACAAACCAGATAGCAAGGCCACTGTCACTGTTATCCCTATGATGATCAGCAGGTTTCCGGAACTGAAAATCTGATTGGGCAGAATTTGCTTACCAGCCAGTTGGTTGTAAAAAGGCAACGCTATTTCAAACAACAAAATAGCCAGAAAGGAAGCCATCAGCGTAACCATAAAAGCTTCGCTCAGAAACTGCCACAACAGTTGATTTTTTCTCGCTCCGATCACCCTTCTGATCCCTACTTCTTTCATCCGCTTTAGCGACTGAGTAGTAAAAATATTGATGAAATTGATGGAGGCGATCAGCAGAATAAACCCTCCAATAGCGGCAAAAATATAAACATAGGTAATATCGCTATTGGGTCCCATTTCCTGTATCAGCTTGGAATGCAAATGAATATCGCCCAGCGGCATCAAATTCCAATTGGTATTTGCCAGTATTTCTTCAGGCGTTCCCCGATCCTGGTAATAATTTACCAACACTTCCGGCAATCGTGCTTTTGCCTTTTCTATGTCGGAAGGGCTATGGAGCAGAATGTAAGTATAAGTCGCCATCCAGCCATGGCTTCCTGTCCAGTTTTCGGGAATTTCCTTATAGAAAGTAGCCATAGAGACCAGAAAATTGAGTTTCAAATGCGTATTATCAGGCAAGTCTTCCATTACCCCCGTAATGTGAAATTCAGTACCATCATTGGTCAGGAGTTTTCCAACCGGATTGGCATTACCAAAATATTTTTTCGCCATACTTTCGGTAATCACCATATTGTAAGGAGCCAAAAATACCTGCCGGTGATTACCCTGAATGAGCTTAAAGTTGAACATAGAGAAAACGGTGGAATCTGCCATATACCCATGATCTTCCTCCGACTGAAAATCTTCGTACCGAAAGATTCTGGAATACATTTGGAAAAAGCGGGCAGTCTGCTGAATTTCAGGGATATATTCTTCCAGACTTTGGGCCATAGAAGGCGCGCTTTTCGCCCAATCTTCTACACCAACCCGGTAAATGCGCTCGTGTTTGGGAAAACTGCTCTCATAACTCAGTTCGTCGGTAATGTGCGTAACAATGAGAAACACGCAGGCAATGCCCAGAGAAAGGCCTATGATATTGAGCACACTATAAGCTTTTTGCTTCAATAAGTTTCGTGCCGCGATTTTAAAATAGTTGTTAAACATAGCCGTATAATTTTTAGTGTAATAGGGTTTGTTTTTCCTCTTCCTGACAGCAAAGGGCCGCAGGAAAGTAATTACATTGATCAGGTAAAGCCATTGGGCTTTTCTTGCTCCATATTCCTGCATCCACCGATGGTGTAGTTCGTGCAGATCACCCTGGATTTCAGGGAGCAATTCCGGATCGCAAAACCAGTTCAGAAAACGATTTCCTAATCTGAAAAGGGCGCTATTTTCATTTATTCTATTCATTCCTCAAACTATCCACAGGATTGGCCAAAGCTGCTTTAACAGATTTGAAGCTGATGGTTAACCCTGTGATGATTACTCCTGCCAGCGCAGCCAAAGCAAACATCCACCAACTGATCGTTATCTTATAGGTAAAATCAGCAAGCCACTGTCGCATCAGATAATAACCGATAGGAGCCGCGATGGCAAAAGCCAGGGCAATCAATGCCACAAAATCCTTGGTAAATAAATACACAATGTGCTGTACCGTAGCACCCAGTACTTTTCGAATACCCACTTCTTTGGTTTTTTGTACCGTCATAAAGCTAATCAGGCCATACAAACCCAGACAACCAATGAAGATAGCCAACCCGGCAAAGAGCGATAGCAACCGGGAAGTTTTTTGTTCCTGTTCATAAAAAGTAGCCAGATCATCATCCAGAAACTGATACGCAAAGTAATAATCAGGGAAAGCTGCTTTCCATTGCTGTTCAATTTGCGCAATAGCATCCTGGGCCTGGCCCATGTTGATTTTAAAAGACGCTTTTTGAATTAAAGTTGGGTCTTTAGATAAAATCAGCGGGGGTATATTTTCATGTAATGAAACAGAATGAAAATCTTTTACCACGCCTACAATCGCGACTTCCCGACCCCGATAGTGAATCGTTTCACCAATCGCCTTCTGGGGTTGTTTCAAACCAATTTCAAGGATGAGTGACTCATTCACAAGTATCTGGATAGAATCACTACTTTTAAGGTTTCTTCCAGCCAATAGCGGGATATTGTAGGTATCTAAAAAATATTCATCAATAAATTTATTTTCTACCTGTTTCCAGTCTTCAGGTGCCGAACGATGCGTAAATCCGTTCCACCACTGATTGTTGGTAGAAGCCGGTGTATTCAGAGAAAAAGTAATATTTTTAATAGCGGTTGATTGGGAAAGCGCATTTCTTATTGCTTCTAACTTTTGCGGATCATGTTCCGGCAAGTCTACCGTCACAATAGCTTCTTTATCAAAACCAAGAGTGGTACTATTGAAATAACGCATCTGGCTCACCACCACAATGGTGCAAATAATGAGTGCTTGCGACAGGGTAAACTGAAAAGTAATTAAACCTTTCCGCAACAACAGTCCACCGGTTTGCCGGTTAGTAAAAGAATTTTTGATGGTAAGGGTAGGTTGAAATTTTGAGAGTATTAAGGCGGGATAAAATCCAGCTAGTATACTCACTATCAGGCAAATAACAAAAGAGAACAGGAATACTTGGGGTTGATATAAAAGGGTTGAACTCGATGGTAAACTAAACAAATTGGGTAAGTAAGAAAGGGCGTAGTATGCGAGCAGAAAAGATAATAGCAAGGCTACGAAAGTCAGCAAAAAAGTCTCACTCATAAACTGACCGATCAGTTGGCTTCTTGAACTCCCCAACACTTTACGAATACCTACTTCCTTTGATCGGGTAACCCCTTGCGCCGTTGCCAGGTTGACAAAGTTAGTGCAGGCAGTAAGCAGCAGGAAAATCCCGATCAATGACAGGCTGCCAAGGGTTTCTTTACTAATAGCACGTTTAGAAAAGTTATTCCCATTGCCGCCTACTGCTTTATTAAAATGTATATCTTTCAGGGGCTGCAAGGCGTGAGCCCAGTATTTATCAGCCGTTTCTTTACCCACATATTTCTCCATCATGCCATAAAACTTAGCTTCCAATGCTTGAGGTGAAGCTCTTTTTTTGAGTAAAATATAGGTTTGGTAAGAAGACCTTGAATTGGTATTATAGGTATCCTGATATTCATCACTTCGCTGGAAAGTGACATGGGAAATGGCCATCTGAATAGGAAAATCCGTATTTTTAGGGGAGTTTTGAATGATACCACTCACCACCAAATCATATTGATTATTTAATTTAATAGGCTTACCGATGGCATCTCCCTGAAAATATTTTTGCGCCAGATCTTCATCAATTACTACCTGTCCGGGTTGTGAGAGAGATTTTTCAGGGCTCCCCACTTTCCATTGAAAGTTAAACATCTCAAAGAAAGAAGGAGTAATAAAATAAATATCAGGCTCACGAGTTACTTGTTCATTGACCTTAATTTGTGTGCCTGCAGAATTGAGTTTGTACGCCACCGCTACCTGCTCAATTTCTGGAAACTCATTTTCTAAAACCCGCATCAATCCATTCGGTGTACCCGTATCGATTACTTCTCCCGGCTTACCGGATAGTACCCGATAAATTCTGTCTGCTTTGCTATGAAAAGTATCAAAACTCAGTTCAAACCGGACCAGTAAAAAGATGATCAGCGCACCGGTAATACCCAAAGTTAATCCGGCGATGTTAATAGCGGCAAAGCTTTTATGCTTACTCAGGTTTCTGAAGGCGATGGTAAGGTAGTTTCTGAACATAATCGTACGATTGATAGTGTAAGTTGATTTTTTTCTTCTAATCGCAAAGGGTCTGAAAAACGTCAGCACATGCCAGGCATACAGCCACCTTGCTTTCCTCAACCCATATGCCTGCACCCATCGTCGAAACAATTCGTGCAAATCGCCCTGAATTTCCGGTAGTAACTTAGGATCGCAGAACCAGGCCAGAAAGCAGTCGCCCCACCCAGGAGGCTGATAGTTGTTTTGTTTGAAATCACTCATTTTTTAAGGAATCAACCGGATTGGCTAGGGCTGCCTTCACTGCCTGAAAACTTATGGTAATCAGGGCAACCAATACAACCAGCACACCCGCCAGGGCAAATAACCACCAGGCCACATTTATGCGATAAGCGAAATCTTCCAGCCAGCGATTAACGGCATAATAGCCCAGGGGAATGGCAATCAGAAAAGCCAATATTACCAGTTTCAGAAAATCGTTGGATAGCAGCAATACAATATCGGAAACGGCTGCTCCCAGCACTTTCCGGATGCCGATTTCTTTGGTGCGGCGTTGTATCGAGAGCATGGCCAGGCCGAACAAACCCATACAGGAAATAAAGATGGATAACACGGCCCCAATGGTAATCATCTGCTTCCACTTGGCTTCCGCTTCATAGTTTCTTTCGTTCACCGTATTCATAAATTCATAGTCTAATGGCCGAAAAGGAACAACCTGCTGATAAGCTTTTTGAATGGCTTCCAGTCCCTGAGGAATTTGACTAGGCTTTATCTTCACCCAAACATCACCTGAACCTTTCTTAAAGAGAAGCGGACCTATTTTTTCTTTTAATGAAGCAAAATGGTAATCTTTCACTACTCCAACCACTGTAAGCTGCTGATCACTAAAATTGATGACCTGACCAATCGGGTCTTTTCCGGATGAAGGGCTCCAACCTGCTTCCCGGGCAAAGGTTTCATTAATAATAACCGACTGTGTAGCATCGGCCGGGAATTCCTGAGAAAAATTACGCCCCTGAACAATGGGAATCTGAAGGGCTGGCAGAAAGTTCTCATCGATCCAACTGATCGCAAAACCTATTTCTTTTTCCGGGTTGTTTACCTTGGCTACCGTAAAGCTCTGTCCGAAATCTTTAGTCGCTGTTAGTTCAATAGAAGGTGATTTGGCCAGCTCATTTTTCATAGCCTCTACTGCGGCATCATGCCTTCCTCTACCCAGGTGCACCACCACCACATTCTCGTCATTATAACCTAAGTCGGCATGGGTTAGCAGATTAAACTGGGCATAAATACCAACCGTACCTATAATCAGAAAAGTAGCCAGGCCAAACTGAAGCATGACCAACCCTTTAGCCAGATAATTTTTCCCAGCGATTTGATGACGGTTATATAAAGTTTTAACAGGATCGAACCCCGAAAGCACCAAAGCCGGATAGAAGCCAGCGGTTAACCCGGTTATCAGAAATAAACCAAAATATCCCGCAATTAATTTGGTATCAAGTAAATAAGAAAAGCTGAGGCGTTTATTTGAAAGTTCATTAAAATAAGGTAATACTAACTGAACAAGCACCATGGCTGCCACAAAAGCCAAGAAGCAAAGTACAAATGATTCGCCCAAAAATTGCGCGATCAGTTGCTTTCGCTGGCCGCCAATTACTTTTCGTATACCTATTTCCTTTCCTCTCCTCAGAGAATGCGCTACCGTTAGGTTCACAAAATTAATGCAAGCGATTATCAGAATAAAAAAGGCGATACCGGTAAGGATATAGGAATAAATTGGATTGCTTCCTGCAGTTAATCCGTTTCTGATATCACCAAATTCAGTATCCAGATGTATTTGCAGAAAAGGTTGTAAACCAAAGTGGATTTTTTCTTTAAAATCAAACTTTTCCTTCATATCCCGTAACTCATCTGAGGCTTTACTCAGATAAACTTTATCCAGTTTGGGTTCTACCGCTTTGTAATCTAATTTCGGGTTTAATACTACAAAAGTGTTGATATAAAATCCAATCCATGCATTATCTAGGTATTGGCTACGCGTAAATTTAAAAGGAATTAGTACACTGAATTGAAAAGAAGAGTTTTGCGGTGGATTTTTAGCCACTCCTTTAATCATAAACAGCTCAAATTTATCATTAAACTGCAATTCCAGAGTTTTTCCGACCACATCGGTGGTACCAAAATATTTCTCAGCAGCAGCTTCCGACAACACCATATCGTTAAGTTCAGATAGTGCTTTATCCGGATCTCCTGCAATAAGAGGAAATGAGAATACAGAGAAAAAATTATCATCTACTGACAAAACCTCCTGGTTGAATGTCTCCGACCCATGTCGAAGGATGAATGGGATTGTTTCTGTCCGCACATAGGTCTCTACTTCCGGAATTTCCTCAGCAAAAGATGGCCCCACAATTACATTGGTACTACCTATCCGATTGGTTTCATTTTCGTTGGTCATGGTAGCCGTTACCCTGAAAATCTGTTCTTTCTTTTCATGAAATCGGTCGAAGCTGACTTCGTCTTTGGTATACAATACAATGAGCATACAACAAGCCAGCCCAATGCTAAGGCCTGTTATATTGATGAAGGAAAATATTTTGTTGCGGAGCATATTCCGCCGGGCAGTTTTCAGGTAATTGCTGAACATATCCAAATAGTTTATTGGTGAGTACTGATTGTTTTTTCTTTTTTTGAAGAAATATGGCCTGAGAAAAGTAATAACATGAATGCTATACAACCACTGCGCTTTTCGGTATCCGTACCGCTTTACCCACCGATGAAAAAGCTCGTGCAGGTCGCCCTGGATTTCCGGCAGTAGTTGCGGGTTACAAAACCAGTTCAGAAATTGGACTGCCAAACGGGGAGGGTAATTTTTTTTCATGCCATTGCGCAAAATGCTTTTATATATTTTTCCAGGCGATTCGGGGAATCAGATCCCACATTCGGTTGCGCTGGACTTTGCAGGCTTCCAGCGCCCGTTTGCCATAGGCAGTTACCTGAAACAGACGTTTAGGACGACCGCCCCGTGCTTCGGTTTCTCCGCCCATACGGGAATTCAAAAAGCCTTTGTCTTCCAGCCGGTTTAAAGCCGCATGTACGGTGCTTAAGGTTACGCTTCTTCCGGTTTGCCGTTTGATCTCATCCTGAATAGATACCCCGTACGCATCGTCGTACAGAATACCCACCGTGAGCATCACCAATTCCTGAAATTCACCTAAATTTGTTCCTTTCATTCTTAAACTCGTATTTGTTTCGTAAATGACGATTTAGTTTTTACAAGTAAAATGCCAGCCTGAAAACCGGCTTAAACCGGCATTTTAATAGGATAATAAAATAAATATTGTTCGGTGATGAACAGTTTGCGTTCGTTTTCGCTCAATTATCAGGAGCAAATTTTTCCTTATTATTGATGCCAGGGCTGTATCTGTTCATATTATTCCGATTTGAGTGAATCAACCGGATTGGCCATGGCGGCTTTGATAGATTGATAACTTACCGTAAGCCAGGCAATAAACAATGCAAGCAGGCCCGTCATTACTAATACCAGCGGCGAAAGGTCGATATGATAGGCATACTGCTGTAAAAACTTGTCCATGATAAACCAGGTGATGGGTGCCGCAATCAGAAAAGCAATCAGCACCAGTTTGGTAAAATTAGCTGAAAGCAAAGCGATCAGACTGGGCACAGAAGCCCCCAACACTTTGCGTACCCCAATTTCTTTGACCCGGCGTTCGGCAGTATACGCAGCCAGACCAAATAAACCCAGGCAGGAAATCAGTATGGCAATAATTGAAAAGTAGGTAGCCAGTTTTCCGATGAGTGTATCGGTGCGGTACATGCGGTCGAACTCTTCGTCTAGAAAATGGTATTCAAATACATACTGAGGATCATACTTATTGTGCATGGTTTCCAGGCTGGCAATGGCTTCCTGGGCCTTGCCAGCCTGTGTTCGAACCATGGCCAGATAGGTGTCTTCAGGTCGCAGCATAATCACCAGCGGCTCTATATCAGCATGCAAGTTGGTGCTGTGAAAATTTTTAATCACACCAACTACCTGTCCTTCCCGGTCCCACATTTTCACATGCTGCCCAATTGGGTTTTCAAAGCCAATCCGGCGCACCGCTTCTTCATTCAGAATAAGATTGGCCGTATCGGCAGGAAAATCGCGGGAAAAATCACGTCCTTCTTTCAACTCAATACCCGCCGTTTTCAGGAAATCAAAGTCTGTACTAATTACCTGAAAGAGAATTTTAGTTTCGGGCGCTTTGCCATCCCATTCAAGCCCCTCCGATGAACTGCCCACCGAAAGCGGATTCTGGTTCGACATCGCCGCCTGCTGAATACCAGGCAAAGTGAGCAACTCATTTTTATAAGCACTAAAATGATCCTGAATTTGAGGGGTTACCGGGAAATAAATCATATTTTCGCGGTCTAATCCCAGGTCTTTGTTCTTGATATACTGAATTTGCTGGTACACCACAATAGTAGCGCCGATTAATATCATGGAAAGTACAAACTGAAACACAACCAGCCCCTGCCGTAAAAAAGCACCCTTATTGCCTACTTTAAAGGTTCCTTTCAATACTTTAACAGAATTAAAAGAAGAAAGGAAAAAAGCGGGATAAACACCTGCCAAAAGGCCAATACCAAAAATAACGCCTGCTATGGTACTTAGAAAAACCGGATTGCCATAAGGTACTACCAGGTGTTTATTGGTTAACCCATTAAATGCAGGTAGTAACAACTCTACCAGGATAATAGAAAGTAACACAGCCAGAAAAACCAACAATACCGACTCACCCAAAAACTGCCCTACCAATGAGCTTTTATTCGCGCCGATTACTTTGCGTACGCCAATTTCTTTAGCACGCTGGGCAGAACGAGCTGTTACCAGGTTGGTAAAATTAATGCAGGCTATTACAATAATAAAACTGGCAATAATGAGAAATAATCGGATAAAGATGATACGCCCTCCGGTTTGTTTGCCTTCTTTGAATTCGCCATGCAGGTATGCTTCGGGAAACGACTGCGCGAATAATTCTACCACAGAGTCATCGTTGCGTTCTTTTACAAAATCTTTTATTTTGCTGTTCACCGCTTCCAGAGAAGCCTGCTCGGTTAACATGATGTATGTCATGATACCATTATTGCCCCATTCTTTCAGCCATTCATTTTTTTTATAAAACACCTCAAAAGGAAGAATAAAGTCAAACTTAATAGAGGAGTTATCAGGCACATCTTTAAACACTCCGGTTACGGTATAATTGTCTTTGGCGTCGACAAGAATTTGCTGGTCTAAGGCGGCCTGGGCATTACCGAAATACTTTTTGGCTAACGATTCGGAAATAACAATAGAAGAAATATTATTGATAGCCGTATTCGGATCACCTGCGATAAAGGGGAACGTAAACATCTTGAAAAAATCAGGATCGGCATGGGTTCCGGATTCCTTAATAATTTTATCCCCTACGGTAAACTGCTTTTCTTCATCCCACGACATGCGCGTAGCCCTCGTAATTTCAGGAATTTCATCTTTCAGGGTAGGCGCCAAAAGACCGGGAGTGGCAGTGAACGTAAACATTTGTCCGGAGTAGGTCTGGTTTTCCATAATCCGGTACAACTCCTCACTTTTTTCATGAAACCGGTCGTAGTTTAGTTCGTCGGTTATCCATAGTATAATCAGCATGCTGGTAGCAATGCCAATGGTGAGGCCGGCCAGATTGAGGAAAGTAAATCCTTTTTGTTTCCAGTAACTTCTGAGGGCAGTAAAAATATAGTTCTTGAGCATAAGATATCCTCCTGTTGTTTATTGCGTAAAAACAGACTAATCAACTTAAATGCCAGCCGGAAAATATAGATATACAGTGCGAAAAGCTGACTGTAGGCCACGGTAACTGTTCAGAAATGAACGGGTGGTGTTCGGTTTCGTTCGTCGCGGAAGCAGAAAGTAATTTGTGGTTCGTTAATCGTTATTTGTTAATAGTTGTTCAAATAACGATTAACTATTAACAAATAACCCTTGAAAAAGACCTTCCAGCCAATATTTGGTTTCCACTGCTCAATTTCCATCTTCATGCTTTCAACTCCCCCACACGCTATTCATACCGCAACGACTTCGCGGGATTTGCCAGAGCTGCTCTGATGGTTTGAAAGCTAACTGTTACCAGGGTTATCATGATAACTAAAAACAGGGGTACTATTAAAAGCCACCAGGAAATACTGATGCGAAAGGCGTAGTTTTCCAGCCAGCGGGAAATAATCCAATAGGCGGCAGGCAAAGCCATTACGCCCGCAATCAGTACCAGCAGTATAAAGTCTTTGGCAGGATTACCATATTTTTACTGAAGCTCCGAGTACCTTTCTGATGCCAATTTCTTTGGCGCGCTGGGTGGCAGCGTAGGCAGAAAGGCCAAACAAACCCAGACAAGCAATGAAAATAGCTAATCCTGAAAATAACCGGAAAAGTGTGTTGAATTGCTGCTCAGCTTTGTATTGGCGATTGAAAAATTCATCCAGAAAAAAATATTCGTATGGACTGCCAGTAAACATTTCCATATAAGCAGACTGAACTTCCTGTAAGGTGTTGCTAACTTGGTTTGTTTCTATTTTAACGGTATAATAATTAAAAACCGTACTACAGAAAAACAGGATGGGCGCGATAGCGGTTTTCAAACTTTCGTGATGGAAATCCTTCACTACACCAACAATTTCTCCCACCTGTTCTCCCTGACTCAGTTGTTGGCCCACTGCGTCTGCTGCATTTTCAAATCCTAACAGATGCATGGCCGTTTCGTTGATAATCCACTTTTCACGAGAAGGCGCTGTAAATAATCGGCCACTCATCAGGGGAATGCCATATTGCTTAAAGTAATCGTGCGCTACAGGCAGAACCGAGAAAACACTTGATGTTCCTTTTCATTGATGGTAATACGGTCGCTGTACCAGTAAATTTCCTGTCCTGGTATCGCACCAGCACCTGAAACCGATTTTACCGATGCCAGATTGTTGATTTTATTTGTAAACACGGAAAAATTGTTTTGGTATCCATAATCATATGCTTTCGGACCTTTGATCACCAATACCTGCTCCGGATTAAAACCCAGCGGTTGTTGTTGCATATAGCGAATCTGCATACCAGCGGTTAGTGTTACAGTAATCAGAATCAAAGCCATCACAAACTGACCTGTTACCAACCACTTTCTGAGAATGACTCCTGACTTTCTTCTGGCAAAATTTCCTTTTAATACTTTTACCGCCTGGTAGCGGGAAAGAAGCAATGCCGGATAAAAACCCGACCCGAAAATAAGGAAAAGTACAAATACTAAAAATTCAATTTTTCAGTAATTACAATAGAAAACGGTTCACTAAAAGCTGTATTTGGGTTTCCGTTAAGCAGTTTGTATGAAAACACGTAGAAGAAAGCAGAATCAGCTAAAAAAATACCTGATTCACCAATGTACTGGTCGTTATAAGTAAGCACGCCGTCCGGACCCAGGATTACCAGGCGGGTATATGTATCAATGGCAGGGAATTCGTTTTGAAAGGAAGAAGCTATTGCCGGCGAAACCCGGACGCTCTGTGTTTCCCGTTTCCCGTTTTTATACACATCCAGGGTAACCCGATACGTATCGGCGGCATGTTGGTGAAACTGATCATAGCTCAATTCAAAACTCACATATTGTAAAATGAGCATACTGGCGCTTATGCCCAAGGCCAAACCCAGTATGTTGATCACCGAAAATATTTTATTCTTCAGCAAATTGCGATTTCTTAACTAAATTGCTGTACACAAACCACCGCCAATATGTTAGAGAAGAAATTATCGGATATAGATTTTAATGCTCTTACCAGCAAAACATTTTTTCCATCACCAGCTGCCTGGGAAGATCAGGTGCTCTATTTTATGATGTTAGATCGTTTTTCGGACGCTAATGAAACCGGTTATCTGGATAATAATGGAAATGAAGTTACTACCGGCACTACCCCACTTTTTCAAAATAGTGAGGCAGGAAATGCCATTCAGACAGAGACTGCAGCTGCAGCGTGGCGGGATGCCGGTGGCCGGTGGCAGGGCGGCAATCTGCAAGGGCTTACCAGCAAAATAGGCTACCTGAAAAGGCTGGGTGTTACTGCCCTCTGGATCAGTCCGGTATTCAAACAGGTTCCTTTTCATGAAACCTATCATGGGTATGGCATCCAGAACTTTATCAATGTGGATCCGCGTTTTGGTACCCGGGAAGACCTGAAAGCGCTGGTAGAAACCGCGCATCAGCAGGGTATTTATGTTATTCTGGATATTATCCTGAACCACAGCGGCGATGTATTCAGCTATGCTACCGAAGAAAGAATTCCCCCATACGATAATAGTGCGCGACCTATTGCCGGATTTAATGATGCAGCAGGGCAACCTACTATTGCATTTACCCAGGGACAGAACTTAAGCAGTCATTTCGATAACGGTGCTATCTGGCCGGAAGAATTTCAGGAACCCGCGACTTTTACTAAAAAGGGAGCTATCCAAAACTGGGATAATTATCCTGATTACCTGGAAGGTGACTTTTTTGATTTGAAAGATATCCGGCTGGGTGAAGGCCCTATCGACCAATATCATCCTTCACTGGCTTTAACGTATCTGGCAGAAGCCTACAAGTTCTGGATTGCCTATGCCGATATCGATGGGTTCCGGGTAGATACGGTCAAGCATATGGATACTGGCGCTACGCGGTATTTTACGGCGGTTATCCATGAATTTGCCCAATGTTTGGGAAAGGAAAATTTTTACCTGATTGGCGAAATTACCGGCGGCAGGCAGTTTGCTTTTAATCTGATGGAAGAAACCGGACTGAATGCGGCCCTGGGCATTAACGATATCCCGGGCAAAATGGAGTATCTGGTGAAAGGCTATGTGAATCCTGAAGAATATTTCAATCTGTTCCGCAATTCAGAACTCATTGGAAAAGGATCGCATACCTGGTTTAAAAATAAAGTGGTAACCTTATTCGACGACCACGATCAGGTACGGAAGGGGAATAACAAAGCCCGGTTTTGTGCTTTTGAAAATGGTAATCAGTTTATTCTCAATGCCGCCGCGCTCAATGCCACTACCCTGGGCATTCCCTGCCTGTATTATGGTACGGAACAGGCCTTTGATGGCGAAGGGGGCAACGACCGCTATATCCGCGAAAATATGTTTGGTGGCGAATTTGGCGCTTTCAGAAGCAAAGACAGGCATTTTTTTAATGAAAACAATCCTCTTTACCAGGAAATTGCCAAAATACTGGCCATCAGGAAAAAGAAAATTGAAATACGCCGGGGAAGGCAATACCTTCGGGAAATATCCAGCAATGGCATTGAATTTGGATTACCCAAAAAATCAGGTAATGAATTAAGATCTATCATTGCTTGGTCGCGGATTTTTGATAACCGGGAAATGCTTCTGGCCATCAGTACCAATGCCATTCAGGAATTGCAGGCCTGGATCACTATTGATTTTGATATCAATAAAGAAGGCGATATGTGGAAACGCGTTTATTCTTCTCAGCCTGCGCAAATTGGCGATACCCTGGTGGCAGCAACCAGAAGTAACCGAAGAGCAGTGCTTTTGCCGGTACCTGCCCACGGGTTTGTGATTTATGAAAGAAGTACTTAAAAAATAAATTTTCAAATTAATTAATAATATCTGCTGATTCTATTAGCTATAAGCAATTGTTTATTTTATTTTTCCCTTTAAAACAAGGTAAACATTGCTGATATTATTTATTACGCTGTACCTCTGTGGTACACTCTTAATCGGAATTCTGGCCTCTTATTTTGTAAAAAACTCTGCGGATTTTGTATTGGCAGGCCGGAAACTACCATTGGTATTAGCTGGTTCAGCTTTATTCGCTACCTGGTTTGGCTCGGAAACAGTACTGGGTGCTTCCTCCGAATTTGTAGCGCATGGTGTGCTGGGGGTAATTGAAGACCCTTTTGGTGCCTCACTGTGTTTGCTGCTGGTGGGGCTTTTTTTTGCCCGCCCTTTATACAAAATGAAATTATTAACTATTGGCGATTTTTACCGGGATCGTTTTGGCAGAAAAACCGAATTAATTTCCAGTGTTTTTATGGTACTGTCGTACTTTGGCTGGGTAGCGGCACAACTGGTGGCCATGGGTATTATCCTGAATACCGTAACCGGACTTCCTTTTACTTTTGGCGTACTCATTGGATCTGTAATTGTAATTATTTACACCTATTTTGGTGGCATGTGGGCCATTTCTATTACCGATTTTGTACAAACACTTGTTATTGTAGGTGGATTGTCCTATTTGGCTTACGATTTACTACATGAAGCAGGGGGGCTTACCAAAGTAATCAACAACACGCCCAAAGGTTTTTTTCGGGCTTATCCAGAACCCAGTTTAGATGGTACAGTACATTATTTCGCTGCATGGATCACCATTGGGCTGGGTTCTATTGCCCAGCAGGATGTATTCCAACGGGTTATGGCTTCCAAAAATGTAAAAATAGCAGTATCTGCTTCTTATATGGGTGCCTTTATGTATCTGTGTATTGGTCTGATTCCCCTGCTAATTGGCTTATGTGCCATTCAGGTATATCCTGAACTGGTGGCTACCATAAAAGATCCTCAACTGGTATTACCCAGTGTTGTATTGGCTCATACCAGCACCACTTTGCAGATTTTTTTCTTCGGCGCGCTTATTTCCGCTATTCTCAGCACTACCAGCGGTGCTATACTGGCGCCGGCCTCCATTATGGCCGAAAATATTATAAAGCCCCTATCAAAAGACCCAAGCGATCAGTATTTGTTACGGATGTTACGCGTTTCTATCGTTATCATCGCCATAGTGGCTACTATTATGGCCAATATGAAATCCAATATTTATGAACTGGTAGGTCAGTCATCGGCACTCAGCCTGGTGTCGTTATTTGTGCCGCTGGTAGCCGGACTTTACTGGAAAAAATCTACGGAAACAGGTGCTATCTGGTCAATGCTGCTTGGTATGGGCGTATGGTTGGTTTTTGAGTTTTCCGAATTTGAAATTCCTTCTTTAATTCCAGGTCTAATGGCCAGTTTTGCCGGATTAGCTCTGGGAAACGTGTGGCACAAGCAAATTAAAAAGAACAAATTAGCCTAATATTTAAAACTATTCGCTGGCTTCCGAATTTACTTTTCTATAGGGAAAGGGTTCATGTTTTTGTAGAATAAACATAGGTTTGCTACTTTAGCGAAAATTTCCGGTTTTAATTGTCTTTTTGGGTTCACATGTCTGCAAAATTTCTTCACTATCAATGATTTGTAAATAAAAATTTTGATATTAAAAACATGGGAAATAAAGAGCACAAAGTGCTGGTAGTCGATGACGAAGAAGATATTTTAGAGCTGCTGAAATACAATATGTCCAAGGAAGGGTATGAGGTTAAAACAGCTTCCAACGGCAAAAAAGCAGTAGAAATTGCTGAAAAGTTCAAGCCTGATCTCATCCTTCTCGATATTATGATGCCAAACCAGGATGGTGTAGAAACCTGTCGCCAGCTTCGGGAATTACCCGATTTAAATAATACTTTTATTGTTTTTCTTACTGCACGATCGGAAGAATACTCCGAAGTAGCCGCCTTTGATGTAGGGGCAGACGATTATATTACCAAACCCATCAAACCCAGGGCCCTAATGAGCCGCATCAGTGCCATGTTCAGGCGCGAGTCAAAGCGAAGCCAGAAAACCAGTAAAATTAATGTAGGCGACTTAACCATTGACCGCACCAGTTATACCGTAGCCGTCGGGAAAAAGCAGATAAATTTGCCGAAAAAAGAATTTGAGCTGTTGTACTACCTGGCCGAAAATCCTGAAAAAGTTCACAGCCGCGACGACCTTTTACAAAACATTTGGGGAGCAGACGTATATGTACTGGCCCGTACGGTAGACGTACACATCCGAAAAATACGCGAAAAAATTGGAAGTGAATATATTACTACAATTAAAGGGGTTGGCTATAAATTTGGCGTTTTATAGCTACCTGCCTTCTTTTTAAGGATTAAATTAAACTTTATGAAATATCCCTGGCTGGATGTAGCCAAAAAAATACAAGCCATTGCCCAGGCCGGGCTTACCTACAGTGATAACAAATACGATGTAGAGCGGTATACAGACCTCAGCGCGATTGCCAGCCAGATTATGGCTGACTTTACCGGAACAGACTTGAACTTACTTCCCGGCCTTTTTATGAATGAAACCGGGTATCAAACCCCCAAAGTAGATGTGCGTGGCGTGGTATTCAGGGGAAATAAAATTTTAATGATTCGGGAAACGATTGACAACTGCTGGGCTTTGCCCGGTGGTTGGGCTGATATCGGAATTTCCGCCAAAGAAACAGTGGTAAAAGAAGTAGCCGAAGAAGCCGGTCTTCAGGTAGATGCGACAAAATTACTGGCCGTATTCGACAAAAAATTTCATCCTCACCCACCTTCACCCTATCATGTGTATAAAATGTTCTTTTTATGTAAAGAAACCGGCGGCGAACTTGCCATTGGAATGGAAACCAGCGATGTAGGTTTTTTTAGTCTGGAAGCGCTGCCTGAGCTTTCAGTAGAGCGCAACACCCGTTCTCAAATTGAATTCATGTTCGATTTTCTGAATAATCCTGATAAAGCAACTTTGTTCGATTAAGTGGTTCCTAAAAGTTTGAAATGGGGAGTAATTTGTTGTTCGTTAATCGTTATTGGTTAATAGTTGCCAAATAACGATTAACAAATAACGATTAACAAATTACTTCCCGCTCCCAAATTTTCCCCTTCACAACAATCCATCTACCACCGTTAAAGCTTTATGATAATCAGGTTCATGGCTCACTTCCTACACCAGTTCCGAATAGTGGATATTATTATCTTTATCTACCACAAACACAGCCCTGGCAGATAATCCTTTAAAGGGTCCTTCGGTAATTTCGGTATTATATTTATTTCCTTTCAGTGTTATTTGCGCCATAAGGGATAGTGGTTAAAAATTTATGATTAAATAAATAAAAAACTTAAGTTACATACCTGAAATAACCCTACATATCAACATTGTATTAGGCATAAAGTTTATTTCATTTCTAGAAAAGCAAAGATATCCAATGGATCTGACCAAGGGAAAAAGCAGAAGACGTACGCGCGGAGGTTATCAGCCTATTCTTCCTAAAAAAAAGGAGTGGCCGGTTGTGCAAATGAGCAGAAACCTGTCGCGATTTATTGACCAGGTAATTCAGGATGCCATAGAACGTATAAGCGCGGATGCTTCTTCGCTCGAAACATTAATTGACGAGTTGGAAACTACCCTGTACCGGGAGCGGTTGCGCATCCGACAAAATCCCTGGGCGGTCGATCCTAAAGATGAGGAGGCCTTCTGGAAAAAAATTAAAAACAAGCTGGTTAATATTTCCGGAAGTCAGTATCCGGAAGAAAAAAGATATGCCATCGCTCAGGAATTACTGTACAGCATTACCTCGCGTTATGCCCATGAAATTTCAAGCAAATTCAATCCTTCTTATCACCGGGTTGCCCGCAGCATAGCTACTTTTGGCTTTTCCCGTTTGTTGAACGCGGCCCGCGTCAAGGGATTTCGCTCTTTGTTCAGCAACCGGTATACGTTGCACGATAAAATCAATATTACCGGCGAATACGAGCACCTGCGCAAACTGGCACGAAAAGGCACCATTGTAATGGTTCCCACGCATTTCAGCAACCTCGATTCTATCCTGATTGGTTGGGTTATTCATGCTTTGGGTTTGCCTCCCTTTATTTATGGCGCAGGCCTTAATCTTTTCAATATCGGAGTTTTTGCTTACTTTATGAATAGTTTAGGGGCTTATAAAGTAGACAGGAGAAAAAAAAATACTGTTTACCTGGAAACCTTAAAAGCTTATTCCAGACTTGCCCTGCAATGGGGGTGTCATAGTTTGTTTTTTCCGGGCGGTACCCGATCACGTTCCGGCAAAATAGAAGACAAACTGAAACTGGGGCTACTGGGTACGGCTATGGAAGCGCAACGAATTGCTTTTCAGAACAGTGAAATCAGTAAGCAGCCACCTGAAAAAATATTCGTAGTACCTGTAGTAATTAATTATCATTTTGTATTAGAAGCTCCTGCCTTAATACGGCAATATTTACAACAGGAAGGACAGGAACGCTATTATGTGGAAAGCGATGAAGCTACTACCTCTTATAAAATCATCAAATTTCTAATCAAATTTTTCACAAAGGGTTCCGACATCTCGGTAAGTTTTGGTCGTGGACTGGATATGCTGGGTAATTATGTAGATGATGAAGGCAACAGTCTGGACAAGAAAGGGAATCTGATAAATACCCGCGAATACTTTATTTCTGCTGGAAAAATAACCAGCGACTCACAGCGCGACGCTGAATATACCCGTATGCTAAGCCATTCAGTGGTTACGGAATATTTCCGCAACAACAGAGTGTTTTCCAGCCACCTGGTAGCATACACGGCTTTTGAAATATTTAAAAATCGTTACCAGAAACTGGACCTTTTCAATCTGTTACGATTGCCCGAAGAAGAGCTGGTGATTCATTATGAAGAATTCAAGGAAGCATTTGAGAAGCTTCGCGACATTATTTCCATTCTTAAACAGGAAGGAAAACTGCAAACCGCCGCTCACCTGGAAGGCGATCCGGACACCGTTATTCAGCATGGTTTGGACAATGTAGGCATGTATCACGCAAAAAGGCCCTTGCTCAAAAACAAGGCTGGCGATATTGAAACAATGGACATGAACACACTTTTTTATTATCATAATCGCATGGAGGGGTATCACCTTGAGGAATTCATCACATAAACCCTATATTGGTGTAATTGGAGCCGGAAGTTTCGGTACGGTCATGGCCAATATCCTGGCGGTTCGAAATAACGTAATTCTGTATGCCCGCAGAAAAGAGGTAGTAGAAGAAATGCGGCAAACAAGCATCAGTCAGGGCTACACGCTTAACCCTAACATTACGCCTACACACGATTTAGAAGTTCTGGCTGATCAGTGTAACGTCATATTTCCCATTGTGCCATCGGGTAATTTTCGCTCGATGATGCGGGAGCTTTCTCCTTTTTTACGTCCCTATCACATCCTTATTCACGGTACAAAAGGATTGGACGCACCAGATTTAGCACACTGGAAAGAACATAATCATCCGCTTACCAGGGCCCATGTGCGCACCATGAGTGAAGTAATTCGCGAAGAAAGTGTGGTGGTTCGGGTTGGCTGCCTGGCAGGCCCGAACCTGGCAAAAGAAATGGGCAACAATCAACCAGCCGCTACCGTAGTTGCCAGCCATTTTGATGAAGTAATTGATATTGGTCAGAAATTGCTTAAGAACAATCGGTTTCAGGTATATGGCAGTTCTGACCTGATTGGGATTGAACTGTGCGGGGTGCTTAAAAATATCATTGCCATTGCTTCAGGCGCATTGAGTGGACTGGGTTTGGGCGAAAATGCCCGGGCTTTGCTCATTAGCCGAGGTATGGTGGAAATGATTTATCTGGGCAAAGCGCTGGGAGGAAATACAAAAGCCTTTATCGGACTGGCCGGTGTAGGCGACCTGGTGGCTACCTGCTCCAGTACCTATAGCCGCAATTATAATGTAGGGTATCGATTGGCAAAAGGAGAAGCCCTGAACCACATTCAGGGGACCATGGAAGAAGTGGCGGAAGGCATCAATACCATCTGGATTACCAAGCGTTTGGCCGACCAGTACAAAGTGGCAGCTCCGATTACCAGGATACTATACCGTGTACTGTTTGAAAATATGTCGGTAGAAAAGGCATTGGATAGCCTGATGAAGTTTCCTTTGAGCGAGGATGTTGACTTTTTATAGAATTTATATTAGCGTTTCAACCCCGATTACCGCATCGGTATTGAGCGGCCCATATATATGAGGAAATAATTCGTTGGCAGGAAGCTCAGGAATTACTTCTCCGGTGTGCACGCCCCTTTCGTATTTAATTTCCGGCCTAACTTTAAAAGGATCAATGGTTAATACTACCCATTCTGTTTCTTTTGAAAATAATCCGGTTTTGATTACTGCCTGTAACTGATGCGATTCTGAAGCGTGTATGAATTTATCTTTTTTCAGCGATTCAGGCACATACCAACCAGTTTGCAGGGCTTCTTTCCAAGCCGAACGCCTGGCTACATGAAATAGCTGAAGGGCTTCAGCTTTATCTTTCTTTTTAATTACCCGGTTGGCAAAATTCACAAATTGCTCTAAATTTTTACTGATATAATTTAACCTGAAATCCTGATAGTGTACAGCGTCTTTTACTGTGAGGGCCGCATAACCTAACCAGCCTGCATACAGGGCAAATAAAGCAGCAAAAAGAAGGATAACCGTATACCAACCGTTAAAGATATTATTGAAAATAGCCAATATGGTTAATGAAGCTACCACACCACCCGCTACCAGCGGCAACAGCATTTTCCTCTGGCTAAAAATAATTACCTCAATTGCTTCCAGTTCAAAAGCATACCGTTTTCCTTTTTTGATGATAATCAGATGCCCCGAAGTAAGTATACACTTATTCCGTTCATCGCCAGCGCGGTGCAGGTAACAGATTGCATACGTGTTTTCCGGATTTTCATAATTCATCTTTGGCAGCCCCTATGCGATTTTATGTTTCCACCTAAAAATTCTTTAAGTTAGAAGGAAAACCTGTCCAGACCACTTATACCAAACGCGATTGCTATTGTTTTTTCTGTGTGGTATAGTATATTTTAAGTTTTACCCGGTCGCCATCCGTAACCAGTTGATTGACAGAGGAGGTTGCCTCACCTGGTGAAAATTGATCCGCAAAAATCAATATGTCTTCTGATACGCTCCCAGCAAGCATATTTTCACTGTAGTTGGTGATAATACCATTGTAAACCAATTGATTACTTACTGTATCAGGTTGCAATACCAAGTTGCTTTGGGCAACCTCACTATTGATAGCAGCATAAAAATAAGTAATACCTGAAAACGATGAGCTGCTCAACACAGTACGTTTATTTTTTTCATCAACCGGAAAAAGCTGCAACGCAGTAGGAGATGGAGTAAATTTTCCTGGTAAATCTAAGCCAATTGAAAATTCCGCGCGATTAATTACCACTTCTTCCCCAATGTTATTAATAAAATCTTTAAAGGGTTTGAAGCTGATTTTTGGTGTAATACCCGTACCTGCCTGTAAATAAAATTTGTCAGTTCCCGGGTCATAACTTTGGTAAGGCTCTGTAAGACTGGCCAAAGGCGTACCCGAACGATCGGAAACAATCCGGTTAAACTGAATGGCTGAATCTAACCCAAAAGAATAACGATACAATGTTGTATCGCCATCTATGTGATAATAAAGTGACAATAACGTTTCTAAGGCGTTAAAACCCAATACAAATTCGTTGGCTTCGCTGCCCGTAAGGGCTATTCCTTTAAAGTACTGCTGAAACTTTTCGTTGGTACTAACTTCATCCGCCTTACTTTGAACCTTTTCAAACAAATCAGCCCCCATCGCATCGGGGAACCTTATAAATCTTAGGGTACGGTTAACGGTATCTTCTACCGTAAAATTTAAGGAACTAACAGGATTCATATCGTACGGAATAGCATCCTGGCTATATTTTCTTGTTAAGCCAATGGTATCCTGCAGTAAGTGCGCAAAAATCTGATTGTTTAAATTACCACTGCCATACCGGTAACTATTAGAAAGCGAAAGTACCAACGAATCGAACTTCCCATTTTCAGAAATAGTAGCACCTGAGGTAGGTAAGCTGAAATTATTGAAACTGGTCGAAGAAACCATCCCCAAATCCGGATGCTGATATTTTCCCGCTAAAATTCTTGACCGGGTGGTATTTACAGAATCCACCAGAACCGCAGTAGTAGGTAATGTAATTTCGTGGTATAATATATTTAAGTTTTCATCCTCCAGCGGAAGGCCGAGGTCGTCGGTGCTTTCACATCCGGAAAATAAAAAGAGGGCCAATACCAGTATTAGCCCTCCTTTATTAATCAAACTAATTCTATCCAACAAGTTCATTATATAAGTTATAATAAGAATCAACAAGGTTATCGCCTTTTTCTATCGTATCAATTTTTTTAGAAGAATTATGTCCATTAGATAGTCCGTTCAGGCTTTCAGTAACCTCTTCATCTGCTTTGATAACCGCATCGGCATATTCAATTCCTACCTTAATGAATCCTTCAACATCAGCGGATTTCAAATTGTCAAGCATGCTGTCATCAATATCAATCATTTTAACTTTATCAATCAGGTTACCATTAAACTTATGCGTAACCAGATTATTGTACACCGTGAAAACACTTTTTACATCTTTAAAAATCGGATCGTTTTTATAAGTAGTTTTCAGATACATCGGAATTAAGCTGGTCATCCAATCGTTACAATGAACAATGTCGGGCGACCATCCTAATTTTTTCACGGTTTCAATTACTCCTTTGCAAAAGAAAATAGCCCTTTCATCATTATCCTGATAGAAATTATCTTCTTTATCGTAGAAAACGGATTTTCTGTGGAAATAGTCTTCGTTGTCGATAAAATAAACCTGTAATTTAGCATTTGGGATAGATGCCACTTTAATAATCAAAGGCTTCTCCTCTTCCCCCACCGCGATGTTAATACCGGAAAGCCTTACTACTTCATGCAACCTGTTTTTTCGTTCGTTAATTAATCCAAATCTGGGTACGAGAATACGGATCTCCATACCTCTTTCCTGCATTCCCTGTGGCAACTTTCTAACGAAATCTGCAACTTCAGAAGTTTGTAGGAAAGGATTAATCTCGCTGGCTACATAAAGGATTCGTAATTTTGACATATCTTCGTGGATTTATAAAGTTTTTTATAAAAATTTACCTACAAAAATACGAGAATTTTGCTTGATTTTCAATT
>JBGTIS010000103.1:0-23036 GCA_041745535.1 Cyclobacteriaceae bacterium
CGTTTGGTGTACTAAGCATGTAAGTTCAGTGGCCATGGAGCACCGCTTGCCCACTGATCCAACCATTTCAATGGCATGACAGTGGTTTTTCACTATTTTTTCTACCTGCTAAACCGAAAAAACACGCTTAACCCCTACCCATTTAAAAGTTCCGGAGTAAAAAAATAACTCCAAAGAGTCCTCTATCCTATGCAGAATTGGTAAAAAGTGGAAACACCGTACAATATGAGTGGGAAAAGGTACATGAAACAGGAGTTGGTGTTTTAACCTATACTTACCAAATGGCATGAATACGGTACGGCAGCACAGCCTTCGGGATGGGCACAGCGATAGGTATACAATAAGGTGTGTTCAAAACAGATTTTTAAGTAAGTGGACAGAAATTTTCAAGTGTCCCCGGATGTGCGTGTGTTTAGTGTTTGGCCTATTCCGGGGCCCCATTCAGGGATGCCGGGTGCCGGCCACCGGAATTCGCCGTGTCGGCCGATATCGCTCATCCGGCAAGGAGTACTTTATTACTTTTGCGCTTGTACTTATTTATATCTAGAAACGGCTTACTAAGTATTGCTTCATATTAGAACAATAATTATATTGATCCGCCCTACTAAACAAAAAGCATATAGGGAATTTATTTATCTAAGAAATATAATGAGAGCAGCCAAAAAAACACTTTTAAGCTTATGGTACATCAAAAGTTACACCATACGCCCTTTGGTGGTTATCCCCGTTATTGGTGTATAACCGCTATTACAGTATAGTGAAAATAACCGCAATAGCGGTTATTGAGATGTTGGCGGGCATACTAAGATGAGGAAACTAACATACATATTGATTTTATTTTCCTTGATTTCAATAAATCAAAGAGCATTTGGGACTGCTCAGATTCCTGACTTCTTGATTTATGAAGGAGATACTCTTTCAATCTATGCAAATCCACTTGAAAGCTATTTTGAAAATAACACAAGACCAGATAGTTTATTTGCCGAAATTGGTTATAACTCGACAGCTTGTTGGAGAGGTTACATAGCTTACTGGGAATTGAAAAATGACAGCTTGTACTTGCTTGAAGTTCAAGGAGACTCAACCAATATTGATTTGGCACTTATTTTCAAGGATAGAGAGACCGATGATAAAATCTTTGCTGACTGGTATAGTTATTCAATCTTAAACCCATACGGAACATTGCTCCATTACGAGCATATGGGATACGGTTCGATTTATGAGTTTGAGAAGGAATTTGTATTTGAAAATGGGATTCATACAGACACAAAGATTTACGATAACTCAAAGTCAAGAAAAAGTAAATACACGGAGAATCCTGAATTACTAAAGAAATATATTAAAGACAATATTAACTATTCAAATATCACTACTGAACCTTATGAAAAAGCGAGAGTATTTGTGCAAATTTTAAGAGTAACAGAAGTCGGAAAAATTGATAGCGTTAATGTAATTCGTGGTTGGGATAATGAAAGAGACAAGGAAGCTGTTAGAGTTGTGAAATCTATTCCAGAATGGGATGTTTTATACAGGCACGGAGAACAATTTAACCTTATTTGGACCATACCAGTGATATTCGGAAAAGAAGAATAAAAAGTACGACCCGCCAACAATGTGTAAAAAGCATTGGGCAGTAAGTAATAGATTGAAATTGAGTAAAAATAATAAACATATCAGCGGTTTGAAAGTGAAGTGTTTTGAAATGCCCAACGCTTCTTACACGAGCCGTTAGGCTCAATTGTGTATTCGACGAATAATTCGTTAATTGTGAATACTAATTCTAATAAATTCGTTATGATAGAAAAACTTCTATGACGTACAACAATCCACCAATTGTAGAAGCGATTTTTGATATCCGAGTGAATAATACAGAGATATCAAATCTTAGCCAAATTGAAGAGCTCAAGAATTCGATCCTAAAGGATTTTCCAATTGCGAATAAAAGAATTAATTTTGAAGGAAAAATTGAGCTAAATACAAAAGATGATAACCTTTCAAGTAGTCATCAGACAAATGCTACAGGATTCATTTTTAGTAATAAAGTGAACAATCGAAAAATCCAATTTCGTACGGACGGTTATACTTGTAATTTTCTGAAACCTTATACCAACTGGTCGGAATTTTCAGAACTAGCATTTTTATATTGGGATAAATATAAAGAGTTTGCTGAACCTAGTGCTGTAACCCGAATCGCTCTTAGGTTTATCAACAAAATAGAGATTCCACTCAAAGAATTTAAATTTGAAACATACTTAAATAATGTTCCAAGGATACCTAAAAGTTTTCCTCAAACTTTTCACAGATTCTTTAATCAAATGCAAATCCCATGTGGATACAAGAATACTGAGGCCATTATAAGTCAAACATTTGAAAATCCAGAATCGAACTATCTGCCATACATAATGGATATTGATGTATTTCATCAAATAATTATGTTGGCTAATGAAGATTTTCATAAAGAGTTCGATCAATTGAGAATATTTAAAAACAGAATATTTGAGGATTTAATAACTGATAAAACTAGAGAACTATTTAACTAATAGATTTATGAATACAGTATTTGAACAGGGTTCGTCAACCGTCACAAAGGAAGCAAAATATGTTAGGCAGGTTGGAGAAGTATCTTACCAAGATTTCATATCTAATAGTGTTTACTTAAGAAACGAATTCGAAAAATCGCTAAAAGATTACTTTGAAATTTCGAAAAATCTATGGTTAGAAGAAACTAAACTTAGCTCAAATGTTTTCATGACTTTGAATCACCCAGCTCATTTAAATATCATAAAATTAGGTAAGGTTATTTTACCACTAATTTTCAAAGATTTATCTGACCACAAGAACCATTGGTTTTTTGCATTATCAAGCATTACTGGACAGAATCCAGTTAAACCTTCTAGTGCTGGCAATCTTGATAAAATAATTCAAGATTGGTTGGAATGGGGAAAACAAGAAAATTACACTGATTAACAAATGGTGATTTTCAGAGAATTTCCAAACTCTGCAAGTGATCCCTTTATCGAGACCAGTGAGGTAACTCCAATTTATAATTGCATTGCTTGGGCAGCGGGCAATACCTCAAAGTGGTATGAGCCTGATCCTCTGGGGATTTACTACTGGCCTTCTGCAATCCCAAGAGAGTACACAGTTTCAGCATATGTTCAGTTATATGAATTACTTGGTTACCAAAAATGCAGCAATGGGAATCTCGAACCAAACTTCGACAAAGTGGCAGTTTTTGCCAAAAAATCAATACCTACACATGCTGCAAAGCAACTATCAAATGGCTTATGGTCATCAAAACTTGGAAAAAATATTGATGTATCTCATTCGCTATTTGCGATTGAAAATGGACATTATGGAAATGTTGTCCAATTTCTAAGAAGAAAGAAGAATTGAGCCTAACATACGCTAAAAATCCATAGGCTATTGAGCTACTTGTAAAGAGCATTTGAAACATATACTTTTATGGATATAATAGACGGCAAGCCTACGGATTTTAGCGTGGCGTTAACCGCAATGTTCGAATAAAATCGTAAATCATGTTAATATGGAAAAGGTTATATTACTTCGATTTCCCATTCTGTTACTGTTCCTAGCTGTTTCCTGCAAACAACCAACAGCTAAAACAGAATGGACAATGACTTCAGATAAATCAACATGGCCAGACAGCGATTATCTGCGTCCACCCATAGTCCCGTTTGACACCAATGATTATGTAATTCAGTTACAAAACATGCCAAGCTTTTATGGCAATCCAGGTGAATTTGGATACATTTTAGAAGGTAGCAACTATGGATTTGACTCTTTATCATTTATATTAACAAATACCCAACCCAATTATGGGCCCCGTGTTCATGTGCATGATCACGAAGAAGCGCATATTTTATTAGAAGGAGAAGTCTTATACTATATTGGTGGGAAACAGTTGAGCGCCAAAGGACCTTATATCACACGTGTACCCGCAGGTGTTCCACATACATTTATCAATACTGGCAAAAAACCATTTCATTTGATTGGTGCTTTTCCAAGAAAGCGTATTGTTGACAAAGATATTGGCCCTAACCCATTTATAAAAGATTCCATCGGCCAAAAGTAAATGCTACGAAGAAACACTGCAGCCAACATTGCATTGGCAATAGCAGGGCTTGACGTTGTAAGCATCGGCTGTAGCACGCCATCAGCTTCAGTTCCAGCTTGACGTTAATAATTTAGCTTTAGTTGCTAACTTCAACTTTAGTTTTTCAATCTGGCTTCGGTTGTGGGCTGACAGTTATAAAATGCCCCGCCATCGCCAATGCGAAACCGTTAGACGTCATGTTGTGGAGACATCCTAAAAATCAAACTTCATTTTGACATAACATAAAAACGATGATTTGTAAACGAGTACTTCCAAGCCCCGAACTGCGGAATTTCCTTAAGGAGTACTTGACAATCCACTATGTTTTTGAGCCAAATGCAATCGTTCCACCAAAAGTATATCCAGTGAACCCCGAAGAAGGGATACGATTTTTAGTTAGAGGTAATCTATTTTCTCAATGCCCTGATTTGGGAACGTATGAAAAAAGACCGACTATAACAATTTTCGGGCAACCCAACCGCCGTCAAAATCTATTTACAACCCCTGAATATTTCATGATTCACATACGGTTTCAGCCTGGCGGATTGTTCAAATTGTTGAGAATACCAATGACCGAACTCGTTGACCAAAATATTGATGCCGAATTAATTATTGGACAAGAGATAAAGGAAGTGCAAGACAAATTAACAAAGGCGAAAAGTTATGATGCGATGTTTTTGATTTTGAACAACTATTTTCAAAAGAAAGTTAGGCAAATAAAAGGTAATAACCAGCCAATTGACAGAATTGGGCAAATGATTTTATACAACCCGCAAAGTTTTAATTTAGAGAAAACGGCAAAAGATGCCTGCCTTAGCCATCGCCAATTTGAAAAAAGGTTTACTCAGCAAGTTGGATTAACCCCTAAATATTATGCACGCATTTGCCGATTTTATCAAGCGTACGAATTGAAAGAATATCAACCAAACCTTGATTGGCTAAGCATTGCAATACAAACAGGATATACCGATTATCAGCATCTTGCGAAAGACTTTAAACAATTTGCGGGTGCAACGCCAAATGCTTTGATACAAGAAAGTATAAACAATCCTGAAAGAAAGTTCGATATTTCAAAAGATTTTCGGGGAGTTTAAAAGAACAACGATTTTTTACCACCAAACCTGCTTACAAACATTTGATATTTGCATTAACTAATTTAAGCGACATTATAATGCAAGCATCATTTATTCTCAAAGAAGCCGAAAGCAGACAACAATACAATTTGTTAGGACATCCCGCTTTACTCAAAGTTGGCGCAAACAACACACAAGGACAATTAAGTTTGTTCACAGGTGAGTATCACAAAAACCAAGGACCGCCTTTGCACCTTCACGCTGTGGACGAAACATTTTATATTTTAGAAGGAGAGTTTATTTTTCAAGCAGGCGACACAAGAATTACGGCGGTTACCGGTGATACCGTTTTTGTACCAAGAAATATGCCTCACACCTACCTCACAATTAGTGAAACAGGAAGAATGCTGTTTATGGTAAATCCAACTGGGCAGATAGAGAAATTATTTGAAAAACTCAGCTCGTTTAAAGAGATGCCCACCATTGAGGAGTTAACAATATTACATGAAACATATGGACTCACTATTCTTGGACTTCCAATAACAGAAGAATGAACAGTTTATTAAATCTACTTAGAATAAGCTAAAGTCACCACTCTCAATTCAGGTATTATCTTAAGATAAAATACATACAAAAAAATAAAACAAATCAAAATGAAAAAGCTATTGATTAGTGTAGCCGCTCTTCTTTTCCTTGCAGGTTGTAACAATAATAAACCAGCCTCTGAAACTATGCCCGAAAAAAGCAATCCTACTTTAGAGGAAAATACACAAGAAACCAAAGAAGAGCAAAATAAGCAAATCGCACTTACCTGTATAAGGGCGTGGAGTAATGGGAACATAGATGAAATCGTAAAACATCTTGCTAAAAATACCGCGGATTTAGGAGATGAAAGTACACCACCTGCAAGAGGGATAGACAGTGTAAAATATTTTATGAAATTGTGGAATTCCTCAGTTAAAAATTATAAATCAGATAATGAGCTGGCTGTTGCAGATGGTAATTATGTTTTTGTATACGCTGGCTGGAGTGGAACTTTCAAAAATGATTTTATGGGAATGAAAACAACTGGAAAATCTTTCAAGTTTAAGGATGTTGATATTTTTAAGTTTGATGATGAGAGTAAAATAACTGAACACAGGGCAGTTCACTTTAGTACAGTTTTGAAACAACTTGCTTCTCAAGCAAGATAATAATTGTTGCCTAACAGAAACAAAAGTTTCCCTAAATAGAACACGAACGCACAACATGCGGTTTTGTGCAAGTGGGGCAGACGGAATGCTATTTCCCCACCTGCACAAAGCCGTTAACCGTTAGGTGGCATTTAAAATGAAAAACTGATCATCATATTATTCCTGATTGTATCAATTTGTGCTTATGGACAAGACAATCAAATTATTGATCAATATTGTATAAATAAACCTGATACAATTGATGGTTTAAAAGTTTATTCATTTGTAGACAAGCAGCCTGAATTTGAAGGAGGGATGCCAACCTTCTATAAACGACTTTTGAAAGAGATTCATTATCCAAAACAACAAAAGGAACTACAGACAAAAATTTATTTAACCTTTGTGATTGACACATCGGGAAATGTTAGAAATGCCTGTATTTACAAACCGTATTTTGATGATGGCTTGTCAATTTTCGAAAAAGAAGCGATTAAAATAATAGAAAACTTCAATGACTGGACTTCTGGTGAACAGGATGAAAAAAAAGTACCTGTACGGATGTATTTGCCGATTATAATTGAATTGGGATGAAAAAACGCCACCAACCCCTCGGTTTGTGTCCCTAAACTCGAAGTGGATGCAGTGATTCTACTATTGTGACAGATCAAACTTATCTGCCCGAAACATTAGGACAAATTGATGAAGTTTTGATTACTGAATTGAATAATCCGCTGGTATTCATTGTGTAATAAAGTTATAACGGATTTAAGCAGGTAAGCAATAGTTTTAGGGTATTCTCACCGGATTTATTCCGGGGTCCCATGAATGGGATGCCGGAATTCGGCAAAGCCTCATCCGGCAAGGAATATCTTATTACTTTTGCTCACCTGCTTAATACTCAATTTTCAATGCTCAACAATTCACTAAACTGTGTTTATGGCATTGAAAATTGATGAATTAATAAGCCGCGTTAGGCTCCATTCGCTTCGGCCAATTGAAAAAGATATGCGACAGGATATGGTGATTATACCGGTCATCATATCCCACAGTTTATATGAAATTGCTAACAGAAACTAAAATTTTTTTATTCTGATTCTTTACGAAGCTTTTCATTCTCTACCACGATTCGCTCCTGTTGCTTTTGATTCAAACTATGCTGATAATAAAATTCCGGCTTGTAATAATAGTTGTGCTCTTTCATGGCAGGATCATCCATATCCAGGCTTAAATCACAATCGAACCGCAGCAGAATAGAATGGTTTTCCTCCCAGCCAGTAGCATTGGTAACATGAGCAATTCCCCAGGTAATGCCCCTGCCATCTTTGGTATCGGTAAAAGCATCGGGAACGAATGGCCCGCCTGCCGTCGGCATAAGTGATACGATCGAGGCAATTTCAAAGTTCACCCCATCTTCAGCATATTGAACCGTAAAATGTTCGTTGCCATCTTTAATGACCAAGGCGGCTATTCCACTTTTAAAGGGGAAAAGTGTGGTTTCGTGTCCTGAGTTAATCACCGGATTTAATGGATGCTTTGTAAAAGGCCCCAGTGGATCATCGGCCATGGCCAATCCCTGCATCCGTACCAAACGCGGGTCGCCATCAAAATCAGACTTATAATAGAGGTATATCTTTCCTTTGTACACCAAAGGATAGGGGTCGTGGATAGAATACTGGTCCCAATCGCCTTCCGCGCCATTGGGTATCACAATTTGGTTGTGTGGTGTCCAGGGTCCATCGGGCGAATCGGCATAGGATACTGCCACGGGGCAGTCATCGCCGCGTTTGCCACTGGCTTCCATAAAGCCCTGGTAATACAGGTAGTATTTGCCTTTCCATACCAGAATATCTGTAGTGGAAACCGATCGCCAGCCTACCTGGGGCTTTGGCGGACGGGGAACGGCCACGCCTTGTTCTTCCCAGGTAAAACCGTCTTCGCTGGTGGCATACCAGATTTCAGCCAAATCCCAATCGGTAGAAGGTATGGTGTCGTTGCTTTTTTCAGCCCCTTGCGGTGGCATCGACGTTTCCCGATGCGTGTACCAAACATAGTACTTCCCATTGGCAAAAATTACTTTAGACGGATCACGCCGTGAGATAGTGCCATCCCCATTGTGGTAATCAAGGCCTTTGAGTTCAGTGTATTTAAACTGAGAATAAAGTTCATTGTGTCCAGGTCTGGGTGCTGAATACTGGGTGTAATTGCGCTCCATAGCCCGGCTTAGGGGTCTGTTCGGTTTCTCTTTCGGTAAATTGAATGGGAAACCACCCTGTTCTGCACCTGGTAAGGTACTTTGTTCCGCGTTGGAGTTGCAGGAAAATAACACGAACATGACGAGGCCACATAAAAGCTGGCATTGAACGATTGAGGCCCAATTGGGTGATCTGAAATGTTTTCTGAATGTGAGTCCCCGAATTGAAGAGAGGTTGAGTGTATGCATAGCGAACTTGTTAATTGTCCTGAAAGATCGCTAAAATATCAATAACGGGTTATAATAGTAACTGGACAAAAACTGTACATGGCAGAATCATCAGCCATCAGTTTAAAAAAGATAGGCAGTAAAATATAATGCAGGTTAAGCTCATCTTAAAGATTTTTTATTAAATTGGAGTAATATACTTCCAGCGCGGATTTTTTTCTGTACAAAAAATCTAATCGTATGAACATCGAATTTTTCATAGGCCGTTTTCATCCCCTGATTGTCCACTTACCCATTGGCTTTCTGCTACTAGCCGGACTCATGCAGTTACTGGCGCTAACCTCCAAAAAAAACTACCGTAAGTTGGCGCCTGCCATCTCTTTTACTGTTTTTTGGGGCGCCTGTGCCTGCGTAGCGGCTTGTCTCATGGGCTGGTTACTTGCAAGGGGCGGTGGCTATGATGAAGAAACTCTGTTTTGGCACAAATGGCTCGGCATCGGATTAACCATTTTGACTTTTTTCGGATGGCTATTGAAGAACAGAAAATCGCGTTTACCCAATTCAGTATTTTACTTCACGCTGGGACTTATGATCCTACTGATTACAGCTACCGGGCATCTGGGAGGCAACCTTACTCATGGCAGTACCTATTTATTACAATATGCTCCTCCACTTTTTCAAAATGTGTTTGGGTATCAAACTGATGAAAATAATGTTTCGATGCGCATACCCTCCACGCCTGATTCTGTGGTAGTGTTTGAACACCTCATTATGCCTGTTTTACAAGCCAAGTGTAGTAGTTGCCATAATGAAACCAAAACCAATGGTGGGCTCAACGTAACCACCGTTGAAGATATAATGAATGGGGGAGATTATGGAGATGTATTAGCTGCCGGCAGCCCTCTTGAGAGCGAACTTTTTCGAAGAATTACCTTGCCCCAAAGTAGTAAGAAGTTTATGCCCCCCAAAGGAGATCCTTTAACTTACAGTGAGCTCAAATTACTCGAATGGTGGATCATGAATGGGGCAGTTTTTGAAAATAGACTTTTAGAAGATGAGGTCCCGGCACAAATACATGCCCTTTTGCTCCGTGATTATGGTATCGATACGCATCCCAAACCGTATTACGAGGCCGTGACTGTTTCATCATTGTCAGAGGAGGTAATTAATGGTATAGCACAGGCTGGGTTTACAGTACGTCCTTTGGCAGAAGAAAATCATTTTCTTGGGATAACATCAAATCTGAGTTCTATAAAATTGGAGCAATTAAAAATGCTTTCAGCGGCCAAAGAACAAATCACATGGCTTGATCTGAGTAATCAGGACATAACCGATGAAATGCTGGCGACGATTGGACAATTTACCAATCTTACCAGATTACGACTGGAAAACAATCCAATTTCTGATAGAGGAATAGAGAATTTGGATGGGTTGGCACATTTGGAATCGCTAAACCTTTACGGTACGGACATTACCAATGAAACTTTAGAGAAACTAGAAAAATTCCCCGCGCTCAAAAAAATTTATTTGTGGCAAACTGAAGTAAGTACGGAAGCGGTTGAAGCGTTACGGAAAACCCGCCCCGATCTGGAAATAATTATGGGCGTTGGGTTTACCGCACAAAATGAGTGAGAAAATGGGTAAAGAAGCGCCAATAAGCGTTATACTTCGATATTAGCCTGCAGCGGGCAGCCATTACCTGATCATGCCCGCATACTTTTTTTATAAGCAAAGGGAGAGCATTGTAAAAATTTTTTAAACTGCCGGTAAAAGAAAGGCAGGCTCTCATACCCGCATTCATAACCCACCTGGGCTACCTGCATGTCGGTTTCTATGAGTAATTTACAAGCCATATTAATTCTGTATTCATTGACGAAGGCAAAAAATGACTTGTTGAGTTTTTTTTTGAAAAACCGACAGAAGGCAGGTTCGCTCATGTATAGGTTTCATAGCCATGCTTTGCCATGAGCCTTCCCCACGTTTGGCTGATAGCAGTAGTATCATGTTCCCTAAAAAGGCTTTCTTGTTGCTGGGCCCGCCAGATGTACTGACCAGATATTATCATAGAACGGGATGCGACACAAATTGCCCCATGCCAGCCTGCCATGTTGTAGGCATGGGTAAAGGTAGTACCAGCATTGACCAAACGATCCAGGTTGGGCGTTTGAATCACCTCATTTCCCAGGGCATGTATGGTTTGAAAAGTTTGGTTATCGGTAAAGAGAAAAACAATGTTAGGGCGCGTTGATTCCTGCTTGGCTTTCCGCTCATCCTTTGAGGGTGTCTGGAAAGCCATGGTTATAAAAATGAACAGCAGTAATAGGTTGGTCTTAGTTTTCATAGTAGTTTTTAGTAATCATTTCCTTGTGAACTTGCCTGCTGGGATATATTCCAGGATTGCCACCCGGATACCATTTCTTTTAATTTTTCCGGTTCCCGATCAGCCAGGTTAACTTCTTCAGCCGGATCATCGATGATATTATAAAGTTCAAAGGTGTTGCCTTCATCCGAGCTGTAAATCTTAAATTCGTGACCAATGAATGCCGCCTTTCAAAAGAGAAAGCTAAGTTCTCTTTCCGTTGTTCGGTATCTCCTTTCACGATAGGTAATATATTAATGCCATCAAAGGGACGACTGTATTTTTCCACATCTACCCCAATGACAATATAACTTAAATTTGCAATCCAAAGGGACGATTTTATAACACTACCCGCGTTTATAGTATCTTTGTAATGAATTGTGACTGTGTCCGCAGTCCGATGGAGTTTGCATGAAATTATTGGTTTGGTTACCTCAAATTTCTTGTTTCTCTGTCACAACTTCTCTCTTTTTTTCAATTTCCGGATAGGCTCTAAATATGCGGATGAAGTACATGAAATTTCAACAATACTTGAAAGTGAATTATCTAATTTAGAAGATACATTTTCAAATTTTATGAAGTTGAATAAAATCTAGAAAATAAAAATCGCGAATAGGAAGGACTAACTCATGAAAATACTGGATCCGAAAGAAGTAACCATACCTGAATTTCATAAACATTTTCTGGGCGTAGTAGCTCCGAGGCCAATCGCCTTTGCCAGCACGACAGACCGGTTGGGAAATATAAATTTAAGCCCGTTTAGTTATTTCAACGTGTTTAGTTCCAATCCGCCCATACTGGTGTTTTCACCTTCCAGCCGGGTTCGCGACAATTCTTCCAAACATACGCTGGATAATGTAAAAGAACATCCCGAAGTGGTCATTAATATCGCCAATTACAGCATGGTGGAACAAATGTCGCTGGCCAGTACGGAATATGAAAAGGGGGTGAACGAATTTAACAAATCAGGACTAACCCCGGTGCCTTCCCTACGGGTGACCCCCCCCCGGGTAAAAGAAGCGCCTGCAGCATTTGAGTGCAAGGTAAATCAGATTATAAAGCTGGGTAATGAAGGGGGGGCCGGTAATCTGGTAATCTGTGAAGTGATACTAGCTTACTATGCGGAAGAAATTCTGGATGAGAAAACAGGCATTAATCCATACAAACTGGATGCGGTAGCGCGTATGGGTGCCAACTATTACTGCCGGGCTAACGAAGCGTCTATCTTTGAAATACCCAAGCCCAATCAGAAGATAGGGATGGGGGTAGACCAGATTCCGGAAGCTATCAGAAACAGCAAAATCCTGACGGGCAATAACCTGGGAAGGTTGGGCAATGTGGAGCATTTACCAGACCAAACCCTGATTGAGGCAGTAGCCCAAGACCCTGAAGTGGCAGATTTGCTGAAAGCCTATCGGGATAACCCGCGGCAGTTATTAGAGAAATTACACCGGCTGGCACAGCGGTATCTGGACGAAGGAGCAGTTGAAAAAGGCTGGTGTGTGTTGCTGCAAGGCCAAAATACTGAGCAGTAGGTATTGCATTCGTGTGAAATTACTTTTAATTTACCATTGAAAATTACCGCATTCTTTAAATTGATGTAATAAGTTTATAGACATTGCAGTTAGCGTATCAGAAGGGAAACAGACAATTTATTTTCAGATTTTTGCTATAAGGTACGAGTACATTTGATAGCCGGATTACTTACCGGCCTGGTGTAATTATATGCATTATTAAAAAGTTCGTCCTTTGTAAATCTTTGTAACTACCTAAAATTATGGCTTTCTCCGATTTTTTTAATGCTCTATGGAGTACGGTAAAATCTGCTCCTACCTTTGTACCTACTTATATAGAATTCAAACCCCAGCAAACCGATCAGGAGGCTGAACTTGAGAAAGTGTTTAACGACAACCAGCACTATTTCAGCATCAGCGTGAATGAAATGTTTCTTACTGAAAAAAGAAACTGGCACATCAACGTCGATCCGATGGTTTTTTCGGTCTGTAATTTTCAGTACGATGGTAGCAACCTGGAAGTACCTTTTATTATTGGACCGTCCTCGTTAAACCAGTACAAGCAGTATGTACCGCAGGGCATGCTGTATAAAAACACCCCGGTGGTGGGGATATATCCCTGGCGAGGGGGTAATGTAAGCCTCAGCATGATTTTGTGTAAAGTTCAGCGACAAAATAACATCGAGAAAATTCTGAATGTAATTGAACAGGTGGCTAACAGCATCGACTTTTCCAAGAGTGTCGGCAATTTTCTTAAAATAGGCAATGTAATTATGGATGGCGTGGAGGCACTGCTGGGTTTTCAGGAAACCCAACCCATTGTGGGCATTAACAATAATTTCGGTCAGGCGGCCAACAATACGTTTAAGCCGGGTTATTATGCCCTGGTTAACCACGATCAGGTGGATAAAAGTAAATTTTGGGTAAAAAATAATGAACTGCATTATGGCGATAGTATGGCCAGTGCAACCCCTTACCGAAATGATGACTTTGTGCTTTTTAAAATTGGACTGGCCTACAAAAGAGATGATGAACAGTCGTTGCCATTTTATCAGGATTATAAAAAAATATATGAATATATAAAAAATCAGGTTGAACTGGATGTGAAGCAGCGGGAAAACCTCAGGAGCAGAATGACACAACTGGCCGTCGCGATCAAATTAAGCCCCGATTTAACCGAAAAGCAGGCCAATATTGTTTGGATGGAGATGAAAGAAGAAATAGAAAAATTTGTTGGCATGATTACCAAACTGGATGCCACCAAGCATGTCAAAGAACTGGAGACTATTGACGCGATCATGAATAAGGCGAAGGATGATTTGAATTTTTAATAATTTGCTATGCCAAAACTATCTGTAAAGTTTTCTCAGAATACCAGAAAAGTTGAACTCAAACCAGAGGATGGTGCCGTGGTAGAGTGCGAGTTGGTAAAATCGGAGCAGCGCGATCGCAGAATTGTGCGTGTACTGAGAAAATACCTGGATATGGAGTTCAAAGCCGGCGAACTGGAAATACTGATGCGCAGCGATTTTGAGGCATTGGGCGAATTGTTGTTCGAGCTGATATTTTATGATAACAACGCCAAGAATCAGTTTCAGGAGTTTTATAAAAAATCATTTATAACCAAAGAAAATTACGGGTATATCAATATTTACCTGGAGTTTGAAAAAGACAGCGAATTTGAAGACCTGGCTATTCTGCCCTGGGAATATATTTATTTTAAACCCAAGCCCGGTATGATGATTGGCCTTTATCCATTTTTGGCTGCCGACAACGAAATAAAATTTAATTTTTTCAGAAAATTACCATATACCGAATTCGGTATTAACGACCAGCATGCCTACGATCCGGAGAAATTCCTGATCGCGCCACCCCTGAAAATCTTACTGATTCTTGCTCAGCCTTCCGACCGGCTGCTGATGAAAAAAGGAGATCTGGTGCTGGAAAAATTCGCCCAGCTTGCGCATAATTATAAAGATATTATTGAGTTAAGATTTTTGGCACAGCCTACCGTAAACTTTGAAGAAGAATTAAAATATGGAAAAGAAGTTGAGGAGCAATTCAAAAAATTTGAGTTTAAACCGCACGATAAGGATTTCAAACCCGATGTAATCCACTTTGTAGGGCACGGACAGGTGAAAGATAAAAATGGTATTTTACTATTCGTGGAAAAAGATAAATATGGTACTGGCAAGTATGACGCCGTGGAGATGAAAGACGAAGATTTTGCCAGCGCCATTGCCAATGCCCACCTCGAACCCAAGCTTGTTTTTTTACATGTGTGTAATGGCGGAAGAATTATTGATTACATCAAAGATCAGGGAATTGCCATCAGGCTGCTGCTTAAAAAAATACCGTTTGTCATCGCCATGCAAAACCCCATTGAAGAAGATCAGGCCCTTATTTTCGCTGAAAAATTTTATGAGCGGTTTCTTGCCGGCGACAATATTGGGTTGGCTGTTACAGAAGGCAGATGCCTGCTGGGAAAGGCCGGTGGCTATGGCCGGAAATCGTTCGGAAGTCCGGTGCTTTACACCTATGTGGACCATTCCTTGCGACTTGTGCTAACCCCTCCCGATGAGCAGCGTTCACGACCCAAAGAATATAAAATTTGTACCAATAAATCGTGTAACAAATCCAAGTTAAATTTCATCTTCTCGGTAGAAGATAAATTTTGTGGTACCTGTGGTTCGTTGCTGGTTACCCAGGGTGATCAGATCCAAAAAGCTGAAAGCATGGCGGCTACTGAGGGAGATAGAGGAATGCCATCGACCAGAAACGCGCGGTCCGATACCATTTCCAGAAATTTAGCCGGTGCTACAAACAGATAGTTCCACCCTTTGTATGACCTTATATTTTTATATATGTTAGAAAAGGAAAAAATAAAAGAACTTTTCGCTGAAGCTTACAAAGGCGCTGTTTATGGTGAGGTAAACATGCGTGAGATCACCGAGATTCTGGAGAACATCCATGCCTTTTTTTCACAGCAAGAAGACTATGACGACCTTCTCAGGGAAACAGACAGGTACCTCGCCGAACTGCTTGAAAAGGAAAACCTGTTTAAAGTAGTGGTAGCCTTTAAAAAAAACTATACCCATCTGCTGGCTCAAAAAATAAAGGCCGATGTAAAAAGATTATCAGCTGAAAATGCCGAAAAAGCGATGGAATACTGGCTGCAACAGGTTGGGAAAGCCATCGCGAAGCTAAGAAAAGACGTGTATGAGCCGCTTCTGAAAGAAAAAATTTCGGTGCCGCCAGCGTACAAAACTGATTTTAAATTAATAGAGAACTTAGCTCCCTATGTGGCACACGAAAGCTGGGCTGAGGCCTATCCTTTATTTACGCATCTGGCCAGCCTTCCCTTATTGCCTGATTCGGTAAAAGCTACTTGCTGGATACTGGCCGGACAAATACAACTTTACTATCTGCTGAATTTCGATACTGCCCTGGCACATTTTAAAGAGGCCAAACAACTGAATGGCGATAAAGCCCAGGCAGATAGAGCTTTCGCGGAATATTTTACCGTAAAAAAAGAATTTGATAAAGCCCGACAGCATATTCAGCATGCGTTAGACCAAAAGAGCCAGAACTATGAGAACTTTTTTTGCCTGGGAAGAATCTATAAAGCCGAAAATAAGTGCTCGATAGCCGAACGCTGGTTTCAGGACGGCCTGAAACTTAACTATGGAAAAGCTGAATTCCTGAATCAGTTAATACTGCTCAACGAAAACAATGAATACTTCAAGGAAAATGCCCGGAAAATTGATGACCTTCTGGTTAAAATTTCAAAGCTAGATCCTGATTTCGCCTATACCGCTATCAATAATGCCGGATATGTCTACCAGAGCAACAGCGATTTTACAAAAGCTGAAGCTTACTATAACAATGCTGTTTCGCTACACCCTGAAAGAATGCAGGCCTACGTCAATTTAGGATATCTGTTTCTGGATAACAATCAGTTGGACAAGGCTTTTAAAACCTTTACGTCCGTTACCACTCGGTTTCCACAAAGTTTTGATGGCTACTGGGGTTTGGTATTTTATTACAGAAAAGTTAATGAATGGCACCCACTACTTGGTGTGTTAAAAAAGCATCGTAAGCTTAGGCCCGACTGGGATAAGTATATACTCAGGGAAATGGGTTATGCCCATGAAATGCTGAAGAACCTGAAAAAGGCAAAATCCTTTTATCTGGAAGCATTGGAAAGCGATCCGGAAAAAGAAATATCGCTAAACGATTTATATGCGTTAATCAAATTATATGCAACCGCTGACCTGCAGGAATCGCTGGCCATTCTGGAGAGAATCAGAACCACAAAAGGGAAATCATTTGATGAAAAATATTACAGTGAACGGGCAGATCTGCATCAAAAGCAGAAACAGTATGATGCAGCCATTCAGTACTACCATAAAGCGCTCAAGGCGGTGCAGGTGCCAAAAGCCAGCCAGAGTGCAAACGGTACCACCAGCGATGCAGATAAAATTCAATTAGCGGAAAAAAAGAAAGCAACCTATTATGCAAGTATCGCACTTGCCTATAAAGAAAATAACGATAGAGAAAAGGCAGAGAAATTTTTCAAAAAAGCAGTAGCTTTAAATCCAGACAACGACCTGAACTGGAACGATCTGGGGTTGCTGGCCTATGAAAGCAAAGACGATAAAAAAGCCATTGAGTATTACCAAAAAGCCATTGACATTAACCCTGAGCAGGCGGTATACTATTCCAATCTCGGTTTGTCGCTGGGCTACCTGAACCGATGGGAGGAAGCTGCCGAAGCTTTTAAGAAAGCTATTGAATTAAGGAACGACTATTCGGAATACTGGTATAGTCTGGGCCGGTGCCATCAGAATTTAAATCAGCCGGAAGAGGCCGAAGCGAATTACCAAAAAGCCATCGAATTAGAGGGTAATAATGATCTGGCCTGGAATAGTTTAGGGTTGTTAGCCTATGAACGTAGAAACGATGAAAAAGCTATTGAATATTATCAAAAAGCCATCGCCATTAACCCTGGCAATCCGGTATACCATTCTAACCTGGCGCTTGCGCTCGGTCGGCTGAGCAGATGGGAAGAAGCAGAAAATACTTATCGGAAAGCCATTGCACTGGACCCAGAAAATGCCCTATACTGGAACAATCTGGGCCAGCTTTACCGGGATGCCCAGAGGCTGGATGAAGCGGAAGAAGCTTATCAGAAAGCCATAAAGCTTGAAAAAAGTAATCCGGTATACCTTAATAACCTTGCTATTGTTTACTCGAAGAAGGGCAACTACCAAAAAGCTATCGATTATTATAAAAAAGCCATCGCACTGGATCCGGCCAACGACCTTCAGTACGAAAACCTTGCATTAACCTACAAATGGGCAAAAAAGCCGCAGGAAGCCGAAAAAGCCTATAAAAAAGCCATCGAACTAAACCCTACCAACGATTTCAACTGGAATGACCTGGGTTTACTGGCCTACGAACACCGAGACGATGAAAACGCTGTGGAATACTACCAAAAAGCCATTGACATTAACCCTGAGCAGGCCGTATACTATTCCAATCTTGGTTTGTCATTGGGATATCTAAACCGGTGGGAAGAAGCCAGCAAAGCTTTTAAAAAAGCTATTGAATTAAAAAGTGAAAACTCAGAATACTGGTATAGCTTAGGCTGGTGCCTTCAGAGTTTAAAACAACCTGAAGAAGCAGAAGCTAATTATCAGAAGGCTATTGCCCTTAATCCCGACAATGATCTGGCCTTGAATGGCCTGGGATTACTGGCCTATGAACGTAATGAAAACGAACAAGCAATTGACTATTACCAAAAAGCCATTGCCATCAATCCCGACAATCCAGTATACCATTCTAACCTAGGATTGTCGGCCAGTTTACTAAACCGGTTTGAAGAAGCAAAGGTTGCTTATGACAAGGCTATTGCCTTGAACGATTCCAATGATCTGGCCTGGAATAACCTGGGGTTGCTGTTCTATAATCGTCAGGAGGATGAAAAAGCCATTGGCTATTACCAGAAAGCTATTGCCATCAATCCGAACAATCCAGTTTACCATGCTAATCTGGGGCTTTCTTTTGGTTATATGGATAATTGGAAAAAAGCTAAAGATGCTTACAAACAGGCGCATTACCTGGATCCGGAAAACACTTTTTATGCAGAACAACTAAACATAGCTCAGGAAAAACTAAAAGGAAATTGATCTATTTATTGATTCACCTTCACACTGTCGTTGCCAATTAAGAAAGGCTCACCAAATCTACCTTCTTCTTCCCCGTTTTCCAGTTTAAGTACACCCCTGGGGCAAACCGAAGCACACACGCCACAACCCACACAGGAAGCCCGTACAATATTCTGCCCCCGTTGCGCATACCAGCGCACATCAATCCCCATTTCGCAATAGGTAGAACAATTGCCGCAGGAAATACACTGACCCCCATTGGTAGTAATCCGGAACCGTGATTTGAATCGCTGTACCAAACCCAGATATGCCGCCAGCGGGCAGCCAAACCGGCACCATACCCGGTTGCCCATGAGCGGGTAAAAACCGGTACCAATTACTCCGGCAAATCCGGCCCCAATCAGAAAGCCGTAAGCTTCACTAAGGCCATAGGTGTTCAGGCCCAGTATGCTGCCAGAGCCTGTAAAAAACGTATAAATCATGCCGATGGTCATTACCACAGCAAGCGCCAGCACGCCGTGCACCATCCAGCGCTCTACCTGCCAGGCCCTTAATGATTTGTCGGAAAGCTGCCGGTAAGGATCGCCCAGGGTTTCGGCCAGGCCACCGCAGCCACATACCCAAGAACAATACCAGCGTTTGCCAAAAAAATACACCATTACCGGCACGCCAATAATGATAAGCGCAATGCCCCAGAACAGCATAAACCAACCCAGGTTACCGCTGTTGATCAGTTCGTTCAAACTGCCAGGAAAGAAGAAATCGTAATCCAGTGGCCAGATGTTTTTAAAATCATAATAAGGCTGATTAAGGCGGAGCAGAATTTCAGGAATCAGAAAAGCGAAGGCAGTTTGAAAAAACATTACCGAAGCTGTTCTTACCAAATGGTAATTGCTGTGCCGGTAATTGATCATCATGCGGATGCCCATTACCAGAATACAGAGGGTATAGATAAATCCGTACAGGAAAAACCGTCCGGCAGGTTTGCCTTCCAGCCATTCGCTTACCGGATCTACCATTACAATCCAGTTGGTCATGTACTGCGGATACACATACAAAAACACATAAAATACGATGAGAAAAGTGCCCAGGGCAATGCCCAGCCAGCCCCGATTTTTCAGTACACTGAAAAAAATACCATTGTTCTGTATGCCCGGATGGGTAGTTTCAAGTTTGGGCAAAATATACATCAATGCGCCCACAATAATGGTAAGGTAGGTAAGCAGAAAAACCAGCAGGGTATGGTCTTTCAGCAGCCCGATGGTAGCCGACTTCGTGATTTCAGTTTTTATGTTTTTGCTGTCATACTTGTTGATGCCTTTCTGACTGGCCACGCTGCTGTTGATATTGGCCACAGTGGTATTTAACTGCGCTTTCAGCTTTTCTTTCGATTCAAACTGATTGCCATCCATCCAACTGGTATAATCCTGCAGCGCTTTGGTTTTGATGCTGTCTGTTTCCGTGCCGCCATCAAACACAGAAGTGGCTTTTTCCAGTTCATATTTATGGTCTGGCAGCTGCGCTAAAATCTGATCAACCTCCTGTTCGTTAATGCCATACAAGGTCTTGATCTCTTCGTTGGTTTTCTGAAAAATATCTTCCAGTGCATTCAGAAAGGAAAAATTGGAAGGATACACTTTGCCTATGACGCCAGTAGCATGTTTAGAAACTATTTCATATTTGCTTACCGGTAGCTCTGCTTCCTTTCCACCAGCATCCTGTTCGCCACCATCCTGCCCTCCTCCCCCCTGGGCATCCGGGCTTCCCCCTGAGGCAGTGGTGCTTTCGGAATTATTTTCCTGTTGCGCGGCAAAATTCTCTTTCAGAATATCCTGGGCAAGCCGGTAATCTGAAATGAAAAATGTAGCCAGAAAAAACCCGAATCCGGCGATAAAAAGGATCAGGCCGATGGTTTTAATAGTGATTGCTGGTTTCATATATGATAAATATTTGGGATATCTGGTTAACTGAAAATTGCGGCCAGCAGACTTTTTTTCTTTTTGGGTGAAACTGCTTTTTCAGGATATTGGCGGTTGAATTTTTCTACGATATCTGTTTCGTATTTTTTATGAAATTCCGGGTCAAAATTGGCTGCTTCCAGGTGCCGCATCACTTCCTGCACAGATGCCCTTTTGCTGATCCAGCGGTCGCATACTTCGTGCCTGTAGCGGATGCCCATCAGGTTAAAACCGATTACCGCGCCACTGGCTTTTTCAAAAGCAATCCGCACCGATTTTTCTCCATCAGGATGCTCCCAGTAAAACTGTTCCTCATCGTCCTGAGGGGGTACATGGATGGTGCCATAAATCTGATATTCGATATCAAAAAACTTGGCAGAATTGAAGAACACACCGGGCACATACCTGGTTTTTTCGCCGCACATGGTGCGGGCTACAGTTTCGCCCTGCATGCGGCCCGAATACCAGATCTGTTCCAGGTGCTTCCGGCCCACCGGAGCCTGTCGGTGCTGCACACAGTCGCCGGCCGCATAAATGTCGGGCAGATTGGTTTCCAGAAATTCATTCACCAAAATACCACGATCGGTGTCAATTTCAGAATCTTTCAGAAAGTTAATATAAGGCGTTACGCCTACAGTAATGCCTACAAATTGACAGGCTATGGTTTCGTCATCATTTACCAGTACCGATTTTACCCGGCCCTGTGCATCGCCCATAATTTCTTTGAAATCAGCACCGGTGCGCAAATCGATCCCATGCTTCCGGATGTGCCGCGTCACCATTTCCGATTCTTCTCTGGGTAAAACGCGACTCCAATAGGTTTCTTCTCTGATAAAAAAGGTAACCGGAATTTCGCGGGAGGCCAGACATTCGGCCATTTCAATACCGATCAGCCCGCCACCTACAATCACGGCCCGTTCAATGCCTTTGGTATTTGCTTCCATGGCTTCAATATCCTGGTAGGTAATCATGCCCTGTACGCCTTTCAGGTTTTCGCCTTTCCAACCCGGGCGATTGCCTTTCGAGCCGGTGGCCAGCAACAGCTTATGGTAAGGTACTGGTTTGCCTTTTTCCAGCATCAGCTGCTTGTTTTCAATATCAATGTGGGTTACATAATCCCGCACCAGGGTAATATTATTTTTCCCCCAGAACCAGTCTTCATACGGTTTGGTATGCTCGTAGGTCATGTGCCCCATATAAATGTACATGAGCGCGGTGCGTGAGAAAAAATGATCGGTTTCCGCGGAAATCACCGTAATGCCGCACACATTGGCCGATTTTAATTTTCGGATATGCCGGGCGGCTGTGATGCCCGCAATGCCATTTCCAATGATGCAAATGTTCTCCATAGATAAGCTTTACCGGTAAAAATATAATTACACAACATTAATGCAACAATATATAACTAATTGTCATAATCCTGACATCTGAATTGGAAACTAATCAAAAAATTAGCATTATAACAAAAAGCCTGTGAGAAGGTTAATGCTTGTAAAAAATTAACTGAATAAAAAATTAATCAAATCGTTATGAATTATATTTTGAAGTATTGTGGATTGTTCTGTTTTATGATGGTTAGCTTTTTTGCTTTTTCCACCTATGCGGCCGATGTACATTCGTTTACATCCGCAGCGGACAAACTATTAAAAGAAAGGGTTGACAGCCAGGGCAGGGTAGATTACAAAGGCATAAAAAATGATCATGAGTTGGTGATTCAACTTTATAAACAGCTGGGCAGCCTTTCTCTTGAAAAAACCTCTGGTGCTGAAAAAAAAGCATTTTACATCAATGCCTATAATATTATTGTGATCCACGAAATCGCGAAAGCTTTCCCGGTTTCCTCGCCCATGGATATCGATGGTTTTTTTGATAAAAAGCGGCACCGGGTAGCTGGCGAAACCCTTACCCTGAACGGACTGGAAAAGGAAAAACTGATCAATACCTTTCAGGATCCGCGGGTACATTTCGCGCTGGCCTGTGCGGCAGTAAGTTGCCCGCCCCTGGCCAATGAAGCGTATCAGGCCAATCAGTTAGAGCAGCAGCTAAATGCCAGAACTAAAAAGTCTTTAAATGATGACCAGTTTATCCGGGTAAACAGCAGCCAAAAACAAGCTGAACTATCGAAAATTTTTGACTGGTATGAGGCTGATTTTACAAAAAAAAGCGAGTCGGTGATTGCCTTTATCAATCAGTATAGAGACCAAAAAATACCGACAGATTATAAAGTTAGTTACTATGAGTATGACTGGAAGCT
>JBGTIS010000104.1:0-35672 GCA_041745535.1 Cyclobacteriaceae bacterium
CTTCCAAGAATTTATTTGCTTCCCCCAAAAACTCAACCCGGAATTTGTATTCATCCATTAAGTTCTTTTTGACAAAGATAGAAGTTTCTTAGTTAGGAAACAATTTTTAAAAGTAGGACGTTCACCCTGCTGACGCACAACTTCTGGATAAACAAACCTATGTAGTTTTTTCTGTATAAACAAACGTTAATAGGTTGTATAACCGCACCTTTCTAGTCATTTTTGTATAACTCTTTTTCGGTTAGTTATGCAAACCTTTACTTCTTTTAAAAGACTGTTGCAAATCAAGCGCTACAGCCCGGCAACCATCAAAACTTACGCAGGCTTACTGGCCGTTTTTCAGGCTTTTGTAGGAAGTGAAAAGCCGATACAGGAACTGGATACATCTACTCTTCTCCATCAGGTGCTACGCATTGTCGAGGCCAAGAAATATACGTATTCCTCGCACAAACAACTCATCAGTGCCCTCGCGCTGTTTCTGAAAGAAATACACCAACGTTCGGTAGACTTCAAACCCGTCTATCCTACACGACGTCCGCAACCGCTACCCGAAATATTGAGCACCCAGGAAGTCAAAGCTATTTTGTCGGCTTGTAACAATTTAAAGCATCAGGCCATGCTCACCTTGGTGTATGCCCTGGGGTTACGCAGCGGTGAACTCATTCATCTCAAAATCACCGACATCGATGGTCAACGCAAAGTCATTCACCTGAAAAGCGCCAAGGGAAATAAACACCGAATGCTTCCGCTACATGATAACCTGCGAGACCTATTGCGGGCGTACTACATAAAGTATCAACCGCAAGAATACTTATTCAATGGGCAGTATCATGCTGGTATAAAGAACGCTGGTAAAAGCCCTCTTACCTACTCTCCACAAAGCTTACGCAAAGTGTTTGGCAGTGCTTGTCAGAAAGCGGGTATCCGCAAGAAGGTTACGTTGCATAGCTTACGCCATGCCTACGCTACTCATCTGTTAGAAGCAGGCACAGATATCCGAGTGATTCAAAAGCTGCTGGGTCACAATTCTATCCGAACTACGCAAATCTACACCCACGTCACACAGCATAATCTCATGAAAGTGCCTAACCCGCTAAACTTTCTTTAATCATCCTCTCTCGTTACGTTTTTGGCTTGCGCTTCTTTCTTCACTTACTTGCAAAGACACCTTTTACGTATTCAAAGTTTCTTCTCCTTACTTTACATTTCAAATTAAATACGATTATGAAACAGCCAGTTATTGTATTATCCGATACCCTTGTCGGTACTTTCAAATATTTTATCGGCTGAGGTAGCTACAAAACCCTGGTACAGTTTTCCATTAGGCAATGGATACCGAAGCGCGAACTCGTAATAGCAAGCTGGCACTTCATAATTACCATCGCTGAAAGGCACTTCCACCAGGTCGGCTTTTGTAGAAGATTGTTCCAGGAATACCGCTTTGGAACCTTTGATCTCACCGCCGCCGTCATTCATGGGGAAGCCATTTTCTTTCACAAAGGTGTTCAGGTCTTCCAGGTTGCTGAAACTGTTGAGTTTGTTCACATACACGGTAAAATGATTGGGATGATACCCATGGGCGGCCATCCAGGCGGCATATTCGCTTTTTTCGCGCAGCTTTTCGTAGGTTGCGTAGCTTACGTCCCAGGGCCTTCCCTGCGAACAGAAATCAAACCGCGAAGGCATATGGTCCGGAATCTGATCGATAAGCTGGTGTACAATGTCTTGCGATTCCTGATCAAATTCTTCCAGTTTCAGTTCGCTGATAAAAATTTTGGGCAGGCTTTCGTCCGGATGTTCATAGTGTTTGGCATCCAGTTTTTTTTCTATAAACTGATAATCCTGCTTGTACTGGTAGCCGCTATCCAGAAAAGGTTTAGCCAGTACATCAATATTCACTTTCGGATGATTGAAAGTTCTGAGGGCGATATGATCGTTTAGCACACGATCGCCCCTTTCTATAAAAAGATTATAAATTTTAATTGCCTGTGGATTCATGTTGGTATAATCTTTCCACATTTTATGCAGCAAATCGGGAAGCGCGGTAATAGCCATAGGATTAATGTTTATGTGTATAAAAATATAAAAGCTTTTGGGGATTAGCCCGGCGAACCAGATAATTAATTTTGATTACACTAAAAAATATACAATTCAGCTTTTCACTTTTAAGTGGTTTTACGAATTTAATATTCCTTTTGTTAATATCTTCCACTGGTAACATTGAAGATGTTCGCGCATTCTGAATTCCGCCTATTTTTTTCAGATAACCACCTTTCATTTAACTGAAATGCTCAATAAACCGGATGCCCATCTGGTCTAATTCTGCCAAGATCGGTTCATAAATTTCCGGATAAATAGGGATGATGACTCCTTTTCGTGAAATTTTCCCCCGCGATAAAAGTTTAGCCGCCATAGCCAGTGGTAAGCCTACTGTTTTGGCCATGGCGGTTTCGCCACTGGCTTCTCCTTCAACAGCCAATGATATATAATGTTCAGTGTATTCTCCATTTAGGGTATATCCAAACTGATGTTGCATCACAATCAGGTCATGGTCATCCGATTTGGTTTGCCACTTTGCTTCCAGTAATTTTTGCAATACCTGGGCTGGCGTAGCCTTTTTTAACTCAATTGGTGTTTCCTCTAACAAACCAAGCCATTGTATTTTTTCCAGCGCTGTGGTATCGGCTCCTGTGTAATTAATCAGTTGGTTTGCCAGCGTGCCTGCACCTGCCGGTAGAAAAGAGGCCAAAAAATCCGCGTAGGTTTTACCAGAAACATCAATCTGGTAAGTATCGTCCGTAACGCCGAGCCGCACCAGTACGTGCCAGGCAGCGCAGTAGCCGGTACGCCGCAGGGTACCCCGCATAAGGGTAGAAACATCCTTTAAGCCATACACCTGCTGGTAGGCTAATGAATTGCGATTGGGGTACGATTCAAAATCACCATAATCGGGAATAGTAATAGGAGAAGTATTTCGGAATAATTGCCAGTAAGGAATGTATTTGGTGGTATCATTTTCCAGATATTGTGAAACCCCCTGGCCGGCCAGCACCACATTGCGCGGATTCCAGGTAAATTTGTACCGCCACGGATTATCCCCTTCTGATTGTGGTGCCATCAATCCTCCGCAAAATGATTTAAAATTGTTAATTTTACCTTGTTGTGCCTGTATTTTATGGATCATCCGCATGGCCGACATATGGTCGATGCCCGGGTCCAGGCCACATTCAAACAAGAAAGTCAGATTTTTGCCTTTGGCTTCCTGGTCTAAGGCCTGTACGGCATCGCTCACATAAGAGGCGGTTAACAGGTGCTTTTGGTAAGCCAGACAGGCCTGCGCCACATGAATATGAAAATTGGCAGGCAACATAGAAATGACCACATCCGCTTCGGATACCAGTTGATTCCGTCGGTTTTCATCGAAAATATCAAAGGCTATGGCTTTGGTACCCGCAAGGCTCTGGGTTGCGCGTTTGCTGGTTTCCAGAGAAGCATCCGCCACAGTAAGCTGCCAGTGCCGGGCAGCAGTTTCTTTGCCCAGATAGCGGATCAGGGAAAGTGCTGAACGACCCGCGCCAATAATCAGAATTTTTTTCATTTATTAAGAATGTTTCTTGGCTGTAACAGAAAATACTTACCAGTACATTGCTGTCAATCTGTGAATAAAAGAACGAAAAAAGAGTTACATTATCTTCGGATAGTAAAATATTTTTTAGTTTAGCAATCATAAGTGATGGAGCTTTAGCAAATCCTGTAGAATTTATCCGAATCTGAAAAAACTGAAACCACAATGCGTATAATTTGTACCAAAAATATTGTTGTCCTGGCCATACTAATCTGGTTTACAATTCCAGTTCTTTTGGCCCAATCTGAAACCTGGCAAAAGGTGCTGGCAGAAAATGAGCCTCTGGAACGGCATGAAAATGCTTTTGTAAAATCAGGGGGAAAATTTTACCTGCTGGGCGGTCGGGGTATCAAGCCGGTTGAGATTTTTGATCCAGCTACCAATACCTGGTCGGAAGGAAAAGCCATTCCCATTGAAATCAGCCATTTTCAGGCTGTGGCTTATAACGGTTTAATTTATGTGATGGGAGGCCTTACCGGAAGCTGGCCTTGCGAAACGCCTATTTCTCATATTTATTTGTATGATCCACTGCTGGATCTGTGGTCGGTTGGTCCGGCTATTCCGGCCAACCGGCAGCGGGGAGCAGCCGGTGTGGCGGTGTATAATGATAAAATTTATTTGGTGTGTGGCATTGTGAATGGACATACCTCGGGATGGGTTCCCTGGCTGGATGAGTTTGATCCGGCTACCAATACCTGGAAAAAACTAGGCGATGCTCCCCGTGCCCGCGATCATTTTCAGGCTGCTGTGGCAAATGATAAAATTGTGGTAGCTGGTGGCAGAAAATCGGGTTTCGAAGGAAAAGGCTTTGAAGCAACCATACCCGAAGTGGATATTTATGATTTGAAGACCGGTAAATGGTCTACCTTGCCCTCATCTGGAAATATTCCCACTCAAAGGGCGGGCTGTACAGCCACCGTATTGGGCGACGAAGTGGTAGTAATTGGTGGAGAAAGTGGTAGCCAGGAAAAAGCTCACAGTGAAGTGGAAGCATTGAATGTGGCCAGCGGCACCTGGCATAAGCTGCCTTCACTGCAAAGAGGACGACATGGCACGCAGGTTATTGAGCAGGAAGGAACCTTGTATATCGCAGCCGGGTGTGGCAATCGGGGTGGGTCACCGGAACTTAATTCTTTTGAGCAATATGGTACGGGTCAGGAATCGCCTGGCGAAAATGCTACGGTAACGCGTGGTGTGCTGCAAGCTTCTATAGAATCGCACGATTTTGGTAAAACAGCGCCCGGAAAATCTAAAACGGTATCTATTGATCTGAATTATAAGGATGGTAATCAGGGTATTCCACTGGCGTATGCGGTGGTAACAGGCAGTAATGAGTATACAGTAGACTTTCCCTATTCACTACCCATCATTCTGACTCCCGAAAAGAAAATTAGTTTCGATGTAACTTTTAAACCTACCGGTAATAGCAAAAGCACGGCTACGTTGCTGATTAAGCCAGTAGGTGATGGGAAAGAGAAGCCAATTTCCATTACTTTATCAGGCAATTGATATAGGGGTGTGATTTATCGCAAAATGCGCGTGATGATTTGTTTTTAAACCAGGCAAACAAATTTCAAAATTTTTAATAAATAGAATTTTATATTTCTACTTTTTCAAATCGATAATACTATATCGTTTCTGTTTTAAGAGTGGGAAAAGTTTTTTAAATTGAAATTTACCCCTTTTGCGCAGGGGAGAACGTTCTTTTGTAATATCATCCACTAAAAAGTATCACATCCATGAAAGTATTCGATAATAAGCACATCAAAAATGTTGTCCTCATTGGCAGTGCGAAATCCGGAAAAACAACGCTGGCTGAAACCATGCTTTTTGAAGCGGGGCTCATCAACCGGCGAGGAACCGTAGAAGACAAAAACACTGTCTCTGATTTTCATGAAATTGAGCATGAACGGGGCAATTCTGTATATGCCACTCCTTTGCATACCGAATGGCGCGACTATAAGATCAACATTATCGATACGCCCGGTCTCGACGATTTCGTAGGTGAAATTGTGTCATCGGTACGCGTGGCCGATACCTGTGTGCTACTGCTGAATGCCCAGCACGGCGTGGAAGTAGGTACAGAGTTGATCTGGAACTATATGGATCAGTTCAAAAAGCCTACTATTCTGGCAATTAATCAGCTAGATCATCCTAAAGCTAATTTTGATGCCTGCATCGATTCGGCTAAAAACACTTATGGGGAAGCAGTGGCACTGATGCAGTATCCGGTAAACCCTGGCGAGGGCTTTAACGCGATTATCGACCTGCTGAAAATGACCATGTACAAGTTTCCGCCGGAGGGTGGAAAGCCTGAAAAATTACCCATTCCCGATTCAGAAAAAGAGCGTGCTGACCGCCTGCACAACGAACTGGTTGAAAAAGCGGCTGTAAACGACGATAATCTCATGGAGTTATACTTTGAAAAAGGAAATCTGGATGAAGACGAATTGCGGCAGGGCCTGAAAATCGGAATGCTAAACCACCAGATTTTTCCTGTGTTTTGTCTTTCTGCCAAGCAGAATATGGGCAGCGGCCGCATGATGGGTTTTATAGATAATGTTGCCCCGGGCGCTATGGACGCGCACGCTGAAGCGACTACCGATGGGCGTGAAATCGCCTGTAAGGTAGACCAGCCACCCAGTGCTTTTGTGTTCAAAACGCTGATCGAACCGTATCTGGGCAAAGTTTCTTATTTAAAAGTTTGCTCCGGAGAACTAAAACCCGGTATGGATCTGGTAAATTCCCAAACCAGAGTAACCGAGCGGCTCAATCAGTTGTTTATTATGGATGGCAATCAGCGCAGGCCGGTTGACAAACTGGTAGCGGGTGATATTGGTGCTACCGTAAAACTAAAAAATACCAGTACCAACCATACGTTGCACGACAAAGATTTTGACGTAACGTTCAGGCCCATGGAATTTCCTGAGCCTAAAATACGAATGGCGATTGTGGCAGAAAGTAAAAACGACGAAGAAAAAATGAGCGAGGTGATTCGCGAAATTCATGAAGAAGATCCCACACTTTCCATCGATTATTCTAAGGAATTAAAACAACTTATTCTTTCTGCACAGGGCGAGTTGCACCTTTCGGTAACGCAATGGAGACTGGCAAATGTGTACAATCTGAAAATAAACTTTGTCGATCCTAAAATTCCTTATCGCGAAACTATTCAAAAACAGGCCGCTACGTCTTACCGACATAAAAAGCAATCGGGTGGGGCAGGGCAGTTCGGAGAGGTGCATATGGTTATTCTGCCATATTACGAGGGCATGGCCGATCCTTCCGGATTTAATATTCGTGATAAACAGGAAATTAATCTGGAATGGGGTGGCAAACTTATTTTTTATAATTGTATTGTAGGCGGCGTGATTGACGCCCGTTTTCTGCCGTCAATCTTGAAAGGTGTTATGGAAAAAATAGAAGAAGGACCCATGACCGGCTCTTATGCCCGTGATATTTGTGTGCTGGTGCATGATGGTAAAATGCACCCGGTAGATTCCAATGATATTTCATTTAAAATTGCCGGCTTACAGGCTTTCAGGCAGGCTTTTATGCTGGCCGATCCAAAACTGCTGGAACCTGTTTATGAACTGGAAATTATGGTTCCGGAAGAACTGATGGGAGAAGTAATGACCGACCTGCAAACCCGTCGTTCTATTATCACAGGGATTGACACCAAAAATCAGTATCAGGTGATTAAGGCTAAAACGCCGCTTGCCGAACTAAACCGGTATTCAAGTACGCTAAAATCGCTCACCCAGGGCAGGGCTACATTCACAACCCATTTCCTGGAATATGCTCCGGTACCATTTGAACTGCAAAAAGAACTTATCAACAAGCACGATATGGTAGAAGCATAAAATATTCATTCATGAACAAGAAGAAGGGATTGTAACGACAGCGACAATCCTTTTTTTTGAGTTTTGATTTGTCGTAACTTTTAAAGAATAAATCCGGAGAATATTTTCAAAATGAAATACAAAACCCGTTCGCTTGTTAAAGGATTGGCAGTATTAATTGTGTTACTGGCTGTGCTGATGGAACTGGAAATACTGATTGTACCCGAGCTTATGGCCTATAAATTATGGCTGGTGGTAATTGGCTTTGCCATGTTGCTGGTTATTTCACGATAACCTTACTGGCAATTTTCTTCAATAATGGGTTTAGCGTCCTGGTAATCGAGCGACAGGGCTTTTTTGAGTGCGATACAGGCTTCATCTTTTTTGTCAAGCTGCAATTGGGTAACTCCCAGCCAGAAAAAGCCTGCCGCGTACTCAGGAGCAAATTCTATGGTTTTCATAAAATTATAACTGGCTTCCTCATATTCGTCGAAGCGGAGTTGCACCCTGCCTAAATTAAAATAAGCCAGATAATCCTCGGGATTAATCTGTAACGCGAACTCAAAATCGTCCATGGCCTGCTGGTAGTGCTCCAGCTCAAAATTAGTAACCCCGCGGTTGATGAAAATGTCTTTTTCATTGGGTTTGATGTTAGCGGCTTCGGTATAGTCGTGGAGGGCTTTTTCGTAGGCAGCCAGTTGTCGCCAGGCATTAGCGCGGTTATAATAAGGCTTGTAGGAAGTGCTGTCGAGGGTAATGGCTTTGGTACAATCGGCAATGGTTGAATCGTATTTCTCCAGTTCAAAATAGCAGACCGCCCTGGCATTGTAGGCTTCTATATTTTCTGTATCCTGTTCAATAGCACGGGTGAAATAATCGATTGCTTTTTTATAATCTTTCTTATCCAACTGTGCTTTTCCAGCCTCAATCAGTTCATCAGTACCAGGATTACAGGAAGCCAGAAAAATCAGGCAGGGGAAAGTCACCAAAACCAGGATGCGCTTCATTGCCGCAAGTTAATTACTTTTTTAAAATTATTTCGCTAATAAAACAAAAGCAAGCGACAAATATTGTCACCTGCTTTTACAATAAATACCTTCAGAAGATGGATTACATGTTAGAGATAATAGCATCTCCAAATTCAGAGCATTTCAGTAAAGTAGCTCCGTCCATCAGGCGCTCAAAATCGTAAGTAACGGTTTTGGCGGCAATGGATTTTTCCAGTCCGGTTCTTACCAGCGTAGCGGCTTCGGTCCAGCCCAGGTAGTCCAGCATCATGGCTCCGGAAAGAATGAGCGAACCAGGATTTACCTTATCCTGCCCGGCATATTTGGGAGCGGTACCGTGTGTGGCCTCAAAAATGGCATGCCCTGAATTGTAATTGATGTTAGCACCTGGGGCAATACCGATACCACCTACAATAGCAGCCAAGGCATCAGAAATATAATCACCATTCAGGTTCAGGGTAGCAATTACAGAGTACTCGGCAGGTCTCAGGAGAATTTGCTGTAAAAAGGCATCGGCAATCACATCTTTCACAATAATTTTACCTGCTTTTTCAGCTTCGCTTTGTGCCTGGTTGGCAGCATCCTTTCCTTTTTCTTCCGTGATTTTGTCGTATTGTGCCCAGGTAAATACTTTGTCGGCATAGTCTCTTTCCGCTACTTCGTATCCCCACGTTTTGAAAGCTCCTTCGGTAAATTTCATGATATTTCCTTTATGCACCAGGGTTACAGAAGGCAGTTTGTAGGCAATAGCATATTCAATAGCTCCTTTTACCAGGCGCTCAGTACCTTCTTCCGATACCGGTTTTACACCAATAGAAGAAGATTCGGGAAATCTGATTTTTTTTACGCCCATTTCTTTGATCAGGAAGTTTTTTACCTTGTCGCATTCGGGCGTACCATTCATGTACTCGATGCCGGCATAAATATCTTCGGTGTTTTCACGGAAAATTACCATGTTGGTAGCTCCCGGATCTTTTACCGGCGATGGGGTGCCCTTGTACCAGCGTACCGGCCTTAAGCAGCAGTACAGGTCAAGTTCCTGACGCAAAGCCACATTCAACGACCGGATACCGCCGCCTACAGGCGTAGTTAACGGGCCTTTAATACCTACCAGGTATTCGCGAAAATCTTCCAGGGTTTTTTCAGGAAGCCATTCGCCAGTCATGTTGAAAGCTTTTTCTCCAGCGTATACTTCTTTCCACTGAATTTTTTTACTTCCACCATAGGCTTTTTCCACCGCGCCTTCCAGTACTTTTTTAGTAGCCGGCCAGATGTCCACACCTGTTCCATCGCCTTCGATAAAAGGAATTACAGGCTGATCCGGTACTTGTAATTTTCCATTCTGAATAGTTATTTTTTGCTCACTCATTAGTAATAGGGTTTGCTTAATTGGTTCAAATTTGCCCGTAAAACTAAACAATTTCAAACAGTTTTTAACAGGTTTTATTCAAATTGTGACAGAACTATTCCGCGGCCTGGGTTTCAGGGGTTAAAATTCAATCCGGTAGTTTAAAACAGGAATTAAACCTAACTGATAACTATAGGTTATTTGCTGGGTTTGCGCATTGTATTCGGTGCTGAATACGTTTTGCCTGTTGGTGGTATTCTGAATATCCAGAGAAACCACACTGGAAAATTTTGGTTTATTGATGCGATAGCTAATACGCAGGTCGACTCTGAAATAATTACCTGCCCGTTCGGCATACCGCCGGTCCCATACCATTACCGGCCTGCCCAGTTCACGGGATTTTTCCAAATCAATGGGTGTTACCCGGTTGCCGCCGGTTAATATTGCGCGAATGTTGATGCCCAGGCTGTTGGTTTTATTTTTTCCGATCTTAAATTCTTTGCCCGCTAGTATATTCATTACATAATTGCTATTGAACCTGGTGTTGTATTCTTTTCCATCGAAGGGTGTATATTTAGACTCGAATAATGAACTGGTGAGGAGAAAATAATAGTTTTTTGTAAATAATTTTTCAAGGGTCAGTTCCAAACCGTAGTTTCGGCCTGTACCGTTGTTGGCCAATGGAAAGTCAAGGATTCCTCCTTCGTAATTAATAGAAGAATAGGTGGCATACCAGGGATTTTCATTATTTTCACTGATACCAATAGGTATATCATACAAATCCTGGTAGTAGGCTTCTAACCGCATGTGCAGGTCATTGGTAAGGGAATGGTCATAACCCAACACATAGTGTCTGGATTTAGAAAACTCTAAATTTTTATTGGGTTGCTGGTATGAATCAGGGCCTGTCTGATACAGGGCAAAATAATTACTCAGTGGATCTAAGCGGCTGTGTATACCAAAGCCAACACTGAGCGACTGCCCTGGTGCCAAAGCCCATTGTAAACCCAGCCGGGGTTCTAATGAACTGTTCCGGTTAAGGGCCAGATACATATAATGAAGGCCCGTATTGAGGGTAAGCCTTTCATTAATGCGATGTTTCCATTGCGCATAAGCCTGCCAAAGCTGAGAATTACCTTCCGTATCCACGTTAGTGCGGGTGGTATCCCGGAATGTGGTAGCCTCAAAAAAATCAAAACCCAACTGGCTGATAATGAGGCCGGTTCTGAGGGTATGACGGGCATTGAACTTATGGTTCAATAAGAAGGAACCCCTTAAAGCCGCATTGATATAGGTTTCATTATTAAAATATTTATTTCTTTCTTCTTCATCTATAAATAAATTTTTGCTTTTTGAATAGGTAAGTATGGATTCCAGATAGGTTTTATCTGAAAAAAAGAAAATGTGTGACAAGCCCGTGACCCCCATATTATAATGAAAATCTTCTTTTTCAAAAGCATCATCAACTTGCTGACTGCTCAATCCGCCTAATCCCCAGAAAGAAAATACGCCTGCTTTTTTGGTGGGTACATGAAATTTGTAGGATAAATCCTGAAAGTTGGTAATAGCGTCTCCTGTAATTTTTATGCCCATCGCATTCAGAATACCAAGGGTAGAATAGCGATAATTAATTAGATATGAGGCATTCGACTGTTTAGCGAAAGGTCCTTCGGTGGCAAAGTCAATGCCCAACATACCAGCCTGAAAGGCGTATTCCCGTTTTTCGTTGTTACCATTTCTCAGTTTTATATCAAAAACACCGGAAGCGGCATTGCCATATTCCGCTGGGAAGGCTCCGGTAAAGAAATCAGAATTGTTCAGCATGTTCACGCTGAGCATACTGATTCCGCCACCTGATGCGCCTTCATCGCCAAAATGGTTAGGATTGGGCACTTCCACACCTTCTATGCGCCAAAGCAGCCCTCTGGGTGAATTACCCCGGATCACGATTTCGTTCGTGCCATCGTCGTTGGCGGCTACCCCGGCAAATGAAAGGGCCATTCTGGCCGGATCATTCACACTTGCGGCATACTGTTTGGTTTCTTCTACCGTAAAAGAGCGGGCACTTACCACTGCCAGATCGTTGTTTGGCTTGCTTTTATCAGCAAGTGCTTTTATAACCAGTTCTTCCATTTTCACCAGCGATTCGGTTAACCGGATGGTAATAACCACTTCTTTTCCTGAGCCAATCAGTAGCTCCGGAATGGAAGTTTCTTCATACCCGATGCTGGAGATTTTTAAATGATGACGGCCCACAGGTACGTTATCGAGGCGAAATTCTCCTTTTTCATCAGTACTGTTACCTTTTATAGGTTCCAGGCTGGTAATAACTACATTGGCTCCAATAACCGGTGTTTGCGATTCCTGATCGATTACTCTTCCACGGATTGTTTGCGTAGGCAACTGCGCGAAAGTGGTGTAGCTCATTAACAGCAGAAAACTACTGGCCATTAATTTTATCAGGGCAGTTTTCCTGGACTTTCTTTTCCGTGTCTGCGTTTCTTCAAATAATTGTACCGAAAGTTCCCAGCCTTTGGCATAGCTTGATGAAAGGACCGGATGCATAAGTTTATTTGTAGGATTTTTTTTCATTGTTATATGATTTTGGGTATAGGTAGCCTGCGCTTCTTGCTGAGAAGCTTTTGAGAAAAAGGAATAAGAGATTTGATTAATTGAAGACCACCAGGTCAGAACCGGATACCCGCATGAAAACCGGGCCACATTCGCAAATTGGTTTTGTTATTAAAAGTACGATCATAAACTGTAAAAGGAGCTATTTCACTACCAACAATACCTTCACCGGTTTTTCTCTGAGAAACCATCACATTGAAAGTGGGTGCTACAAATACGGAAAGAAAATTAAAGTTGGCATTTACACCCAGTCGCAGGGTATTCAGTATATTCAAATTGTGACCATTGCCGTTGAATAAATCACCAAATACATTTTCCTTTTCAAAAATCCGGTAGGAAATCAAATCCAGATTGACGTTGAATATCGATTTGGATGGAAAAATGGTTCCGAATCCATACCCAAAACCCCAGCGGGAACCGGAAAACTGGGTGCCAAACGCAAAAATATTGTAGAATTTATCAACCCCGGTTTTGAATGCCGCATTCACATGAAGCGCTTCCGACCCCCATACTTCAACAGCACGGTAGCCATTTTTTCGTACCAGACTGATAAAACCAATGGGTACGCCATCTATACTATCGGCCAGATTAATAAAGCCCAACTGTACGCCCTTTACATTTCGGGCTACATTAATGAAACCGCTTCCCTGAAAACCATCCACATCGCCCATGGCGAAGTTTCCAAAACCAGCCATTTGTAATCCTTTTACATTTTGCGCATAGTTAAGAAAACCTCCGAACTGGCCGCCATCCAGATCATCAGCTACCAAATTCATAAATCCGGCGAACTGAGCGCCGGTGGTTTTTCCTGAATTGATATTGGTGAATCCGGCAAATTGCCCTGCCTTGGCCGAATCGCCCACCATATTGATAAAACCGGCGAACTGTCCGCCGTAGGTGTAACCCCCGTTAAGGTTGATAAATCCGGCAAACTGAGCGCCTGCTACCTGATTTTTTACCACATTAAAAAACCCGGCAAACTGCCCGCCTTTTACATAATCGTTTTCAATGTTGCCAAACCCTGAAAACTCTATCCCTTCCAGTCCGGCAGCATAACCTACCAGCATATGTAGCGAAACCTGATTGACATATTTTCCTGCTGCAATACCGTTGGTACTTAATGGGTAGATTAGGCCTATATGAAAAGGTCGTATTTCAGTTTCATTTTCCGTAGCAATATGATCCATCAGTCCTTTGTCCATTCCAAAGTTGATACCTTTTTTCAGTATTTCTGAAACAGATTTTTTATCTTTTTTTGGCGCTTCTTTTTGCTTTGTATCCTTCTTCCGTACGTTTTTTTCTACTATGGTAACTGCTTTTGTTCTTTCTTTTTTTACCCCGCTTTCCGGATTTTTGGCAACAACCTTCACCTTTTTCCCCAATTGCTGATTGGCATCCGGAACCATTATTTTGGGCGAAGTAGACACAATGCCTTCTTCCTGCACCGGTCTTTCCATTTGTACTGGTTTGATTTCGGTTACAGCATCATTTTCCTGAGTAGGGCTACTTGTTTCAGAATCAGTAAGTATTGACTCATTTGTGGTTTTGCTTTTTACATTTGAATTATTGGCTGATTCTTTCGGGTTTTTCGTTTCAGCGGTTGGTTTCTGTTTATCAGAATTTTGTTTCGCGGGATACGACTGTTCACCACTTTTTTGCTGTGCCGCCGATTCAGAAACTTTTTTGGTAACGGCTTTTTTAATAATAATCTGACCGCTTACTTCCTGGTACGCCAGGTCCGTATCAGCCAGAATTTCTTCCAGTGCTTTGTGCAGCGGAATATCCACCAGGTTCAGACTTACCTTTTTATCAGCCGGAATTTCGTTGTTCAGATATGAAAATTTAATCCCATAATCGTGATGAATGGTTTTAAGCAGTTCGCTCAGCGAAATATCCTGATATTGTAAGGTAACGGGTTGATTCAGAATGTTGGTTTGGGCCCATACAGAAAGACATAGCAATCCAGTGATGAGAACACCTGTAATTTTTCTCATTTTTTAAAATGTTAGAATATGTTTACTATTTTTTAGTCGCAACCCTGTCCGTTCAGGATAAATTGGTTGCCTTGTTTGTCGTAAGATAAGTTTCCTGTAATGGTCAGGATGTTCAATATTTCATTGATATCAGGATGATCGAAGGTGGCGGTGTACCGGCAGTTGGCCAAAGCCGGATTGTTTATATGCACCTGCACATCAAAATAGTCTTCAAGCGTTTTAGCTACCAGATCAAGTCGGGTATTGTTAAAAACAAGCTGCTTGTTTTGCCATGCCCTGAAATTCAGATTTTCAATGGTTTGTACTACTGTCTGATCGTTTTGTATAATGCCTTCAGCGCCTGGTTCCAGAAACACTGAATTATCCGCGTTTTTCAGAGAAAAGGCTACCTTCCCATGCACTACCTGAATGTTTACCTGTTCATTGTCATAAGCATTTATGTTAAAAGCAGTTCCTATTACTTCAGTTTTGGTGGTTTCGGTATACACCGTAAAGCGTTTGCCTTCGGCCTTTTGAACTTCGAAAAACCCTTCCCCTTTCAGAAAAACCACCCGATTATTCACATTAAAATCTTCGCTGTAGGCCAGCTCCGAATGCTCATTAAGCCAGACCTGACTGCTGTCGGGCAGATGATACAATTTTGTCTCGTTTTGCCGCGTAACCCACCGTATTTCATCTTGTTGGGCCAACCAGTTGTTCACAAAGTAAATAACACCTGCCAGCATGATAAAAACAGCAGCTATTCGCATCAACAAGGGCCATAGCGAAGTTTTGTTGGGTTTTATTTCCTTTACTTTTACCTCATCGTCGTATAGCCCCTGCTCGCTGTCTATCCTGAATTTAAAACTTTTCCAGCCTTTTGCTACATCCGGATGGTAGCTTTCGGCAGGATTCGGAACTTTTTCCCAGATTTTCCGGATTTGGGTAAAAGTTTCCTTGTTGTCAGGATGGTCGGCAACCCACTGCGACAGCATATTTTTTTCCTGTTCTGAAAGATTACCTTTCAGGTACCTGGCCATCAGATCCCAATATCCATTTTTTGAACTTCCCATCTTTTATCTTACCAACTAGGCTTAATACAGGTAACTTACCCGTTACCCTACCCTGGTTTACAATTTTTTTAAAAAATATTGAAAAATAAAAAAAGAAAAGAGATCAGGTGCTTGATGTACACCCGTAATCGCTTTCTTAATTGCTGCAAAGCTTTACTGATTTGTTTTTCTACCGCTTTCACAGATATACCTAAAGTTTGAGCAATTTCCTGATAGCTCATTTCCTCGAAACGGCTCATGGTAAACACAGCCCGGCAGCGGGGAGGAAGCTGCGCGATAGCTTCACTAATTTTTTGTTCTATTTCCTGATAATTTAATGATTCTTCCGTGAGGTTGCTGCTTTGATTGGTTCTGGAAAGCAACACGTCGTCCAGCATTACTTTTTTCTTGTTTTTTTCCAGATAGTTAAGGGCAGTATTGAAGGCTGAACGGTATAAATAAGCTTTTACCGATTGGGATAGGTCCAGGCGATCGCGTTTATGCCACACTTTAACAAATACATCCTGCACAATATCTTCTGCGGCATCACGGTCAAATACGATATTGTAAACGGCTTTACAGAGGGGCGCATAAAAAAGCTTAAACAGAAACTCAATAAACTTTTCCTCATCAGAATTTTTGAGTTGCCTGAGTTTTTCCAAAAGTTCCTGAGACTGTTCAACCATAACTGAACAAAGCTAAGATACTAAATTTTAATGATCCATATAAATGTATGATTAATGATTACTTGGGGAGTTTTATAGAAGTATTTAAATGAAAAAATAGAAATTTTAACAATTTTAAGGCGTAAAATGGTTTTGCTAATCAAGTCGGGCAAAATGTTTAGCAAAAATTATAATTGTTTTAGTAACACTAATATATTCCTCATAATATGTAATAAATACTTAAGAAAAAATTGATTTTATATAAAAAACTAAGTAATAAATTTGGTTTAATAAATTTTATTAATATTTTTTCTTATAATTATTATATTTCACAAAAAAGCTCCTAAGGAAAATTAATTTATCCAAATAACTAAACCTGTAGTATTAAAACCCTTAAAATTTCCCTGATTTATAGTTAAACAGTGCTATTAGATTGCTTATGTATTATCCTGTTTATATCTAAAAGTTAATTCATTGAACAATTATTTAATATTGTATTATTAGAATAATATATATTAAAAAAATAGCTATCATCTGCAATTAAGATAAAAGCTATTTTTTTATTTTAAATTTTTGTTAATATATGGAATCTAGTCAAACGGCAGGTAAATTATTTTTGCTGCTTTTTATTATAATATCTACCCGGTTTTCAACCTTCGCGCAAAGCACCTTTTACTCTCAAGGCTCCGATTTGTTTACTAATGCCAGCAATTGGAATACCAGCCCGGGTGGGGCCGGAAGCTCACCGATATTTCCAGCTGATTACACATCAGGTACCCAAACTTTTATCGTTCAAAATGGTCATACGATAACAGTGAACCAGGATATTACCATTGCCGCACTTACTATTGGAGGTGGTACGTCAGGCAAAGTAACCATAGGTAACGATGCGACGCCCAGAAATGTAGCCATTAATGGTGCCCTTACCATACAGGCAGGTGCTACCCTTGACACCCGTGATGAAGACGCTATCCATTTACTTTTTGTTGGCAGTGACCTGACCAATCAGGGTATTTTAGATTTATACAGATCAACTACCAGAGCAGCGGATCTCACTTTAGGTGGTTCAGGTGTTACGGTAATAGCTGGTTCTGGTACAGCTTTTCAGTTTAATAATCTTATAACAAATGGCGGAGGAACTAAACTGCTTACCTCCAATCTGGATATAGAAGGAAATTTTGAAATTACGGGTAACACTTCTGTAACCACCTCAGACTTTCATAACTGTGCCGGAAATTTCACCATTACCTCCGGTGCTTACACGGCCGATGATGGCAGAATAACCTTTGATGGTTCACTGGCACAAATCATTTCCACCAATAACACAGCCACTTTTGACCAGGTATTTTTTGATAACGGGGGGAGCGCAGAGGTAAAGACCATTGTGGGAGATTATATAGCCAATGACTTAACCCGTGTGTATGACGATGCTTTTGTTGTTAGCGCGGATCAACTCAGTTTGCAAAATTTTAATATTTACAATGCGGATCCTGCTGCTCTGAATTTCACAGGAACTATTTCCTTTACCGGTGGAACCATCTATTTTGCTGACGGAAACACCAATGGGGCCATTAAGCTTGGTACCGCTAACATTCTAATAGAAGGCACTGCGTACATACAGGCCGGTGATCAGGTAATTACTGATGGTGATTTTACCATTACCAGTGGCAGCGGAAGTTTTGTAATCAGCGACAACGCCACCCTTACGGGAACCGGTATATTCACAATAGAACAAACAAGAAATTTATACATCCGGGGTACCAATAATTTTCCAACGGGCTTTTCATCGTATGTGTTTGAAACAGACTCCTGGGTACGTTACGATGCGGATTTGGATCAGACCGTTCAAAGTGGGGTAAATTACTATAATCTGTTACTCAACCAGGCAGGTGCCAGTCCGGTAAGAAACAAAACCACTACCGGATCTTTACAGATAGCCAACCGGCTGGATTTACGGGATGGGGTTAAACTAGTAATTACAGGAACCGATACCACCCGCGTGGGCGGAAACATTTATACCAATAATGAAAACTGTGAAATTTTGGCTACCAATGAAGTGCTGAAACTTAACGGCACCGATAACGACCAGACCATTGATGCAGGCACGTACAGTTTCAACTCGCTGGTGGTGGACAATAAATCACTGACAGCGGTTAGAACCATCCACATAGATGGAGATTTTACACTCTCACAAAATTTAACCGTTAACAATACCGGTGGAACAGAGGCTACCTATCTGATCTTTGATGTAGATGACAAGGAATTTTTAAAATCATCAACATCAGGAACATTCACGCTGGGCGCCTATGTTCGGTATTATACCAGCGGAACAACCCAGTTTGCCAATACATTAGGCCGGTTTTCTACGGTTAGCATGGATGCGGAAAGTTATGTGAGATTTGATGGCACTAACCAGACCATTGCCGGAGGCATTACATATGGTAATATTGATCTTTGGGGTAATGGCAACAAAACCATAGCAGGTAACATCAATATTCTGAACGATATTATGGACTCAGGGTATACACCAGTGCTAACCAACGGGAGCTTTCAGATAACCATAGGTGGTGACTGGTTATTGGAATCAAGTAATACAACCAATGTTGCTGGTATTGTTGTTTTTAATGGGGTTAACCAGGTTATTAACGGATCAAATTTCGGTACGGTCCAGTTCAAAGGAAGTGGTATAAAAACTATAAATGGGGCATTGGATTTAAAGGGCTATCTTAGTATCAGCAATGGGGTTACCGTAAACGCGTCGATTTATAGTATTAATCTGGAAGGTAACTGGGTTAATACCGGAAGCGGTATTTTTATTCAGACAACGGGTACTACTACTTTTGAGGGTAGCAGCAGCGCTGTACAAAATGTGATTGTTAATAGTAACAATCATTTTGGTAATCTTACTATTAACAGACCTGGAACAAACAAAACGCTTTTTGTACTGGGGGCTGTATTAAACGTAGACGGTAATTTCGATTTCGCGCAAAATAATGCTACCCTGCAATTAAATGCCAGCACACTGAATGTAGGAAAAAACTTCTATTTCAGGCAGGGATGTTCTTATGACCAAACAGGCACTATTGTTTTCAATGGAAATACGGAACAGAATATTTACAATTATAACTCCATTACTTTTAATAACCTTTCATTCAGTGGTACAGGAGAAAAGTATTTGCGGGAACAGGATTACGATGTGAATGGCAATTTTACAATTATAGATGCTATTACTACCGTGGATGCCAATGGCCGGAATATTAATGTGGCGGGTAACTGGACCCAAAACGGAAGTTTTCAGCACTATGCCAGGGTTACTTTTGATGGTGCTAATAAAACCCAGACCATCAGTGCATCAAACTTCCACGACCTATACATAGCCAATACCGGGACGGGTTCGGTTGTGCTGGCAGGAAATATTACCCTTACAGGGAATTTACAAATAGAACCTGGTGCTACCTTTGATGTTTCAGTCACCAATTATAAAATTACAGTAGAAGAAAACTGGACCAATAACGGAACCTTTATACCCCGCAACGGAATGGTAACTTTTACAGGAGGGAACGCCAATATTTACATTGGTGCAGGAGGCACAAACAGATTCTATAATCTGGTGACCAATCTGAATTCGAATAACACCCTGCGACAGAGAGAGGCAGTAATCATAGAAAATGACCTCACCATTCTCAATGGAATATTTCAGACAGATCCATATAATCTGAATATCGCGGGCAGCCTTCTTAATTCAAGTACCTTTAACCATAATAATAATAGCAGCATCCTGACCTTCGATGGCAGTTCAGGTACTCATACCATCAATGCTGGCACCTCTTCATTTAGAAATACGGTGATTAATGCTTCAGGTGCTGTTTATAACCTGACCTCTGATTTAACCTTTTTAAATAATAATACATTAACCATTAATGCAGGCACGCTTTCCTTACAGGGTAAAAGTTTAACTACCACGGGAAGCAGTGGAACGCTAACCCTGAATGGCGGGACTTTAGACGTTAATGCAGGTGCTGTTCTTAAATTGGGAGCAAGTTCAAAATTTACTAATACCGGTGGAACGTTTAGTTTGGTAGGCGAAGAAGGAAATCCGGCTACCATGACGGTAAATGGAAGTAACAGCTATTATGAATATGAGCAATCGGGAGGTACCATTAAAGCCCAGTATTTTATTATCGCCAATACCAGAAATGATGGTATAAAAATTACAGGGGGTGCTATTGATGCTACTAATAATTTCAGTAATGGTACATTTACTACGGGTGCTGGTACTGCCTATTTAACCGTCACCACCAATTTCTCCAATTTTGTAGCCAGTAATGTGGTTTTTAACAGTGGACCTACCTACAACGTGTCAAGGCTTTCCGGTACCGGTAGTATTGAATTCCAGATCGCGGGCGGTACATTCGCGGGAGAAGACTATGATAATGACCCTAATAACCGGGTTGACTGGACTTTTCCGGCTGGACTTTCCTGGACAGGCGCGGTGAATACAGACTGGCATAATATTGTCAACTGGAGTTCAGGACAGGTACCCACCATTAATGATATAGTTTATATTATGGCCAGCAGTTCGTTCAATAATGTGGCTGTGATGAATGGAAACGCGGTAGCGGCCAGAATTACTATTATTGGAGCAAGAAGCCTTACTTTATTAGGTACTAACACACTTACTATCGCGGAAAACCTTACTGTATATCCTACGGCTGCCCTAACGCAAACTAATCCTGATAATATCATTTCTATAGGTGGAAACTGGTCTAATGCTGGCACTTTCAATGAAAACAATTCAACGGTGGTTTTCAATGGAACGGAAGGTTCTTATACCATAACTACCCTGGGTACGAATGATGCTTTTTACAACTTAACTATTAACGCGGCAACGGGAGTACAATATACATTAGGTAACGCCACTACAGTGGGGAATAATGTTACCGTATCAGGTGGTATTTTAAGTGCCTCCAGTGGATTTACCTTACAGGTAAGAGGAGACTGGGCGGTAAATGGCGGATTATTTTCACCAGGAGCGGCCAAAGTAATTTTTGATAAATCAGGAAATTCAACCCAAAATATTATTGGAGGCACTTTTTATAATGTTGATTTCACAAATAATACAAATAGTACCACCGCCACTAAAGAAATTGTAAGCAACATTTCAATTGCCAACGATTTGTTGATTGACAATACGGGTGGAACGGCCAGAAATGTAATTCTAGATGGAAATGAAAACCTGATATTTATAGGCCGTAACTGGAACAATGAGTTTGGCCCCAGCGGGTTTACACAAACCGGTGCAGGCACGGTTATTTTTAATGGCAATGGGCAGAACATTGGCAATGCGAGTACGGCCTTACCCACCACCTTCAACCATATTAATTTCCAGGGAACGGGAACGAAATCTATACAAAAAAATATAACTGTTAATGGAGATTTATCCATTATCTCCTCTAACAATGTGGTTGATATTAATAACGGCGTTTCGGTTACCGGAACAGCTACAGGCACAATGACTATGACGGGTGGTACACTTCGGGTTTTCGGAGCGGCTCCTACCAATTTTCCAGCCAGCTTTGGCACTTACAGCCTTACTGGTGGCACGGTACAATACCGTAGTGATGCTAACCAAAACATATTTGCAACCAATTATTATAATCTGATTCTGTTAAGGAATACCAGCGGCAATATTCAAACTAAAACTTTGGCTGGCGATATAACCGTGGAAGGTAATATTACTGTAAATGATACAGAAACCCTTTTAGATGTCGCCGGACATACCATCACCTTATCAGGCAATCTTTCTTATCCAAGTGCTCATCCTAGTCAGATCAACTGGGAGGCTACAGGCACCCTGATTCACCTGGGAGGCAGCTGGTCTATTGATAGCGATCTTACTAACTTCAATCATCTTGTACTGTTAGGAAGTGGAACCTATAAGAGATTAAACAATAATCTTGCGATTACAGGTGATGTGTCGGTTGGTGAAGATGTAATTCTGGAAATGAGAGATTTTCAGATGGTGAGCGACAACGCTGGCTCTTTTACATTGGGTAATAACAGTATTCTTACCACGCAAATACCCGCTACCGCAGGCGTAGCCTTTCCTGAAAATTTCAATAGTTATTCAATCAGTACTTCAAGCAGGGTTACCTTAAATGATGGGGAAGATCAAAAAATTCTGGGTGGTAGTGGCATTCAATATGGTTTGCTACAGGTTTATACCAACGGAAACGCGACGCTTACCGGTGATCTGTATGTGAATGGTAATTTTGATACCAATGATAACGCCACACTGGTTGATAATGAAGGAGCTACTATTTATAATTTATATTTCGCGGGAGCCAATACCGATATCCGTAACTACACTCCTTCAGCCACCAGTACCATGACTTTCAATGGTGCTGACCAAATTATCAGGAATGATAAAGCCGCGAATCCTGATTTTACAGCACAAAACATCCTATTTACTGGTACCGGAACTAAAACGTTTTATGATCAATTAGATGTTTACGGTAACCTGACCATCTCCAATGGAGTTACATTGGCTACTACCAGAAATATAGATTTTTCAGGCAGCACCTGGATCAATAATGGTATATTCTCACATACCGCTAATATAGTAACTTTTGAAGGAGCTTCCGCGCAAACCATTGATCCCGGAACCGATAATGCCTTTTATGCCGTAACCTTTAACAATACAGCTGGTACAACCATTGTAACAAATGGAATGAATATTGAAAATGGCGATTTTGGGATTGGAAATAATGCTATTGTAGATATGGGCATGTTAACCCATACCATCGCCTCTTCCAATTTTAATATCTCTGCCGTTGGTCCTCCCACCTGGATCACCAGTAATACCAATTTTATTTTTGATAGAAATGGAACCCAGATAGTTCCTGCTTTAACGGCACAGGATATTATCATTACTAATGGTGGCACCGTTCGGCTGGCAGGAAACTGGTCAATTGACGATTTAACCATTGAATCCGCTAATATTGATGTCGATATAGATCAAAACTATACCATCAATTTAACAGGAAACTGGAATAATAATAACGGTAATTTTATTTACCGCCAGGGTACAGTTGCCTTCGAAAGCAATAATACCACAACAAAAACCATTAGTCCGGGAACTTCCGGGTTTCATAATGTTACCTTTAATCAGGCTCAAACCAGCACACGATTATATGTTTTACAGGCAAGTACTGTTTTCAGAGAAGATTTAACCATTGGGCAGGGTGCTACTTTAAGCCTGAATAGTAAAACTTTAACCCTGGGTAATGACGATTCCGGAAATCCCGAAGGTGAAACCCATACGATTCAGAATGGTGGTGAACTTGTGGTCAACAATGGTTCAGTATTAGAATTTGATTGTTCTGATAATGGCAATAATGCAGGCTTAACGTCCAGGCTTACTGTTCAAAGCGGCGGAACTTTTTCCGTAATCGGGATTAATGGGGATATTGCTACGGTTACTCGATCGGGAGGTGGAAACCGGGTAGACATTAACATTGAGGCTGGTGGTACCATCGGGGCCAGGTATTACCATTTCCAATACCTGACAGATGAAGGGCTGGATATCCAACCCGGCGCATTTGTTGGAGCGGTAAACGGTACCTACCTCTCGGATGGAACCTGGTCGGATATTTCTACTTCTAATGGTACAGTAAAAAAATATGTGCAACTGAATACCGATGCTTCAGGAGATTTTACTATCAGAAATGTTACCTTTAATTTCAATGGTTCGCCAAATGCTACCTATCATAAAAATGTAAGCAGAGATCCAGCAGGAAGCCTTGGTCTGACGCGTATAATTACATTTGAAAATAAGATCAACGGACTTTTGTCTGGCGTAACCTATGAAGAAGACGGAGGAACCGTTGGTGATGGGCTGATTGTCTGGCCTGCCCTGGCCTTTACTACCTGGGAAGGCGACGTAAGTACAGATTGGTTTAACGCCAGTAACTGGTCTGGAGAAGTGCCAACAGCATCTTTAGACGCCATTGTTTCGCAAGGGCAACCTTACATTTGTATTATCGACAACAACGCATCATCCGCCATTTGTAATAATCTGGAAGTAACTACTGGTGTGCTGAAGATTCAGGGTGGAGAAGACATTACGGTAAATGCGAATGTATCCATAGGATCGGGAAATAGTACTTCCGTTTTGGCTATTAACGATCCAACCAGTCAAATGAATGTTACAGGTGGCTGGAATGTAAGTGGTCAGGGAAAATTTGTGAATGGCAACGCTACCGTAAACTTTACCGCTGGCTCTGGAACCGTATCGCTTATTCCGGGTACTGATCCATTCTATCATATCGATTTTATTGGGAACGGAACTTTTATCATAACTGGAAACAGTGTAGATGTAAATGGTGACTTTCTTATATCAAACAGTGGCACCGTTTCGATGGCCAGCAACAATTATAACCTGAACATTGGTGGCGATTTTCTTAATTCCACGACAGGAACCTTTACCTCTGATTTTACCGGAACAGTAATTTTGGATGGAGCGGATCAAATTATCAGGAACTTGACCTTATATAATCTTACGGTGGCTGGTACCAATATTAAAACGGTAGAACAGAATCTTTCTATTGTCAATAATCTGGATATTAATAATGGAAGTACCCTGAAAGCACAGGATACGGGCGATTTAGGTATTATCGATATGAATGGAAATGTGACCATTATGGATGGGGGTATGTTGCATGATGGCGGCCAAACTCATACCTTTTCCGGTGTTTACTGGACAGGCACATTGAATTCCTACACGGGTAGCGGAACCATTGCTTTTGACCGAAGTGGAGGTACACAGGTGCTGAGAGGCACTGGTTCAAACGCGGCAGAATTTAATCACATTAACTTTGCCAATACGTCCCAAATCAGGTTAGATGGACCTGTAAATGTAACTGGTAACGTGACCATTAGTAGTACGACTAACAGCTTCCTGTGTCAGACTTATTTATTACAATGTACGACGAGCACCGGCTCCTTTTCGGCAGGTAGCGGAGAAAATATTTACGTAAGTGGCACCGATAATTTTCCTGCCGGATTTGCTACCTACGCTTTAGATCCGAACAGTAATACCCGGTATAATGCTGCTTTTGATCAAACCATTCGGGGAGTTTCTTATGGAAACCTGATACTTTATAATGCTACTGTTAAAACCTTATCGGGCAGCACCGATATCAATGGCACCTTAACTTTTAACAATGCTACCCTGGATGTAAGTACCAGCAATTACGAGATTGAAATAGCCGGCCATTGGAGCAATAACAGTACAGGTTCGTTCTTAGCCAGAAGTGGTAAAGTAACTTTTGATGGAGCAACTTTGCAGGCTATCCAAACTGGTGTTTCCGGAACCAAAAGCTTTTATGATCTTACCGTAAACAAAATGGCAGATATGGTGCGGGTTGATTCCAGAGATATTACCAGTGCCAATAATCTTAAGGTAATTACCGGCTCTTTCTCAGCCAACGGACATACGGTCACCGTTGGTGGAAACATGACGGCTACAGGAGGAACCTTTGAAAGAAGCGGTACTTTTTACCTGAATACCAATAACAGTTCGGCCAGTATCAGAACCAATGGATCAACTTTATATAATCTTACACTGAATGCCCCAGGAACCATCTATTCGCTGGAAGACAACCTGATTGCCGACGGAGATGTAACAATCACTCAAGGAACCATACTGGATGGTGCGGGAAAAATGGTAACTTTGGGAGATTACACTGATAACGTTTCTATTGCAGGAACTTATAAAGTCGGCGCGGGAGGTATTCTTCAATTAGGAAATAACACTAATTTGTCTGTTAGCACCAGTGGAACTATTGAGATAGTTGGGACATCGGGTAATGTGGCTACGGTAACAAGAAGAAATGGTGGTACCTATAACTTTACAGTAGACGGCACCATTCGTGCCCGCGATTATCTGATAGAGTATATGTCGAGCAACGGTATTTTCATCACCAGCAATGGACAAATTGATGCTACCAATAACTTCAGCAGCGGTACCTTTACTAATGGTGTTTCCGGAGGACACATGTTACAAATAGAAAACACCCAGGATTTAACTGGTGCCAATAGAATTGAAAATGTAAATTTCCCTGTAAATCCATTTGGAGGCGCTTCTAATGTGTTTAAAAATTCTGCCACATCCGGAACACTGGAATTTTACAATGCTACCGGAGTTTTTGCTGGTGAAAGTTTTGACCAGGATGATAATAACCTGATTAACTGGTCGTATCCACCCATTCTGACCTGGACTGGAAAATTCAGTACAGACTGGTATAACGCAAATAACTGGCGCACCAATGGTGGTACTATTCCACCCGTTCCTCCAACCGCTAATGAAGATGTTATTATTGATGCTAATGAACCTAATGTAGTTAATTATCCAGGTATAGTTACACCAGGGGCAACTACTAAAAATCTGACAATAAAAAATGGTGCTATCCTCTCCATTAATTCAACGGCAGGCACTGACCTGGCCATTGGAGGAGACCTGACCATCCAGGATGCCAGTAGCTTTATTATGAGTTCTGTCAACGATAAAATCACGGTTACTGGTAGCTGGGACAAATCGTCTGCCGTCGCTTTATTTAAACCTGGTAACGGAACGGTAATATTTAATGCTCCTACCGGCGCTGTCACCATCAATAATAATAAATCAAAATTCAATAACCTGGAAATTGTAGTAGGAAGTAAGGCACAACTCAGTTCTGCTATTACGGTTACCAGTAATTTTACAGTTACCTCTGGCAATTTTGATATGGGCATTTATGACCTGACAGTGGGTGGAAATTTTGATAATAATGGAACGATCACCTATGGCACTAGTGGTACCCGCAAGGTTACCCTAAATCCAACTACAGGTAATATAACCCTCGATCCGGGTTCCTCATCATTTTATAATCTGGATATAATGGCAAGTTCTTATAAGGTTAATCTTCAGAATAGTAACCTTACAGTGGAAGAAGATTTGAACCTGAACAGTGGTACCCTCGATCTGAATGGAAACACATTTAATTTTGGCAGGGGAAATGGTACCGAATCAGCCACCATTGCTGGCACGCTGGAAGTAGATGCTAATGCAAGATTAAGAATGGGAAATAACTCCAATGTGGTTGTTTCTTCCACAGGTACATTCAGGCTTCTGGGAACTGATGAAGCCAACATCGCTACCGTAACCCGGCAAACTACCGGCGCTTATACCTTCCAGGTCAATGGTACCATAGAGGCCAATTATTACCTGTTTGCTTATATGAAATCTGCTGGCATACAGATTAATTCGGGAGCGACCATCGGCACAAGTACACATACAGTTAACAACTTTTCTAACGGTACTTTTTCTAATGGTGCTACCGGGGGAAGATATCTTTGGATTAACACCAATCCCGCGGCAGCATTTAGCATTAGCAATATTACCTTCAATGGTGGACCAACCTATAACATCAAATATGATAAAGTAGATATAGCCGATATTATTACCATTGAAGATGCGAGCGGACCTTTGGGTGGTTATGAATATGAAGATGATGAAGAAGCTACTCCGAGTGCCACTACTGGTTCCTTACAATGGGATTTCAGTCACCCTACCATTACCTGGGAAGGAGATATAGATGATAACTGGCACAATCCGGGTAACTGGGATATCAATGATATTCCTGATAATAACACAAGGGTTATGATTGGAGCGGGTTCACCCAATAATGTAATATTAAGCGCGGGAAATGGTGATGCTTATACTGTGACTGTTACCAGTAGCGGGTCGTTTACAATCAGTAATAATGTAGATTTATCAGTGGCATCCTCATTAGTTAATGCGGGGATCCTGACCTTAAATGATGACAATACACTTTCAGTGGGAGATTTATGGACCAATTCAGGTGCCTTCCAGGCTGGTAATAATTCCACCGTGGTGCTTACGGCAGGTAGCGGAACAAAAAATATCACGACGGGTGGAGACCCTTTTTGCGGATTACAGATCAACAGCAGTACCGGCAACGGAGTTTTCCAGACTGCTGATGATATGGATGTGGACTGTAATTTTGAAGTAGTATCCGGAACTTTCCGGATTGCGGATAGCGATCATCGGATGACCCTGGCTGGCAACTGTACCATACAAGCTGGTGGAACGTTTGATCCGCAAGCGGCAACAGTTACTTTTGATGGTACTAGCGGCACACAAACGCTTGGCAACAATGGTACTACCAATGCTTTTTATAATCTGAATTTTGAAAACAGTGCCACCAAAACGTTAGCAAGTAATATCACGGTCAATAATAACCTGATTATTCAAACGGGTAGTAATTTAAGCGGCGCAAATTATACGCTTAGCCTGAAAGGAGATTGGACCAATTTAGGTACTTTCAACAGAGGTACCAGTACTTTAGCCTTTACAGGTTCCCGAACACAGATTATTACCAAAACGGGAGGTGAAAATTTTTATAACTTTACTGTGAACAACACCTTTTCGCCTTCTTTACAAAATATTCTGCTGAATGACCCCCTTACCATCTACGGAGCTTTATCCTTAATTGATGGGATTATTGAAACCAGCGGAACGGATATTATTAACATGACCAATACCTCCTCGGTTGCTACAGCCATCACCACAGCCAGTTATGTAAACGGGCCGATGAGAAAGGTCGGTAATACCGACTTTATTTTCCCGATCGGAATCAATAATATTCTATCACCAATTGGAATAGCCGGGTTTGCCAGCAACAGCAGTACTTTCCGCGCTCAATACTATGATCAGAAAAACCCGAACGTAGGTGGCAACAAGGAAAGTGGGATTTTTGGTGTTACTTCTCTGGAATATTGGGATTTAAGCAGAGAAGTAGGTAGTGGAGAACCTTTGGTATCTTTGCATTGGACCGATGGAGCCAGAAGAGGTATAGAAGACATCCTTGACTTATTAGTTTGTCACTGGAATCAGACTTCTGCCATATGGGAAAATAAGGGGTTGAATGTATTTGAACTAATAGGAAATCCCACATCAGGAAGTATTACTTCAAATAACCGGTTAACATCTTTTAGCCCGGTTACTTTTGGCTCAGCCACAGGTGCCAATCCATTGCCCGTACAGTTCATTAGTTTTGAGGCCAAGCTGGTGGAAAACATAGTGGAAATAAAATGGAAAACTGGTGGAGAAAATAATAACAATTACTTTACGATCGAAAAATCTCAGGATGGCATTTCATTTGAAGAATTTAAAAGGGTGAAAGGCGCGGGGAATAGCAATAGCGTAAATAACTATGCCGCTACAGATTATAATCCTAATATCGGAGTTACCTATTACAGAATTAAGCAAACTGATATGGATGGGAAATCAGGTTACTCTAGTATAGTAATAGTGAAATTTTATCAGCAACAACAGGTAATCATGGAAATATTCCCCAATCCTGCTAATGAGGAAAAGGTCAACCTTCAGATGGTTGGTTTAGGCGCGAAAGAAAAAGTAGTACTACAAATATATGATAATGCCAGCCGGCTAATTTACAAGAATGTGATAGCGCTTAATGCCAATGGCGTAATTGCCGAGGTTATAAATCTGCCAGCCAGAATAGCCCCGGGTATTTATATCGTTACTGTTACCACTTCTCAGGGGAAATTCAGTAAGCGGTTACAAAAACATTAGAAGCTCAACGGAAATTTAATAATACTATAATAGAAACGCGCTATTTAGCTTAAAACAGCATAGCCTACTTCATTAAATTTATCTAATGCGCTGATCAGATCATTGTGTGGATTTACCTTATATTTCCGTGATTGCAGTTCTACGGTAACATTTTCGGTAGGGTCTACCACATTAATTTTTAGATAACATTTTCCCGGATTAGCCTCAAACAGTTCTTCCAACTGATCAATAAGTGAAGTATTTAGAAATTGCACGTCCATGCTCAGTTGTAAGCCTTTGGTCAGTTTTTCCCGCACTTCTGTGAGCAACTGAATGGTTTGTGGGCGCAGTTCCCACACATCCGGCTGATTGTATCGTTCCTGTACCTTGCCTTTTATGTAAATAAATTCGCCTGGGCTGAGCATGTGTTTATTGCTCAGGAAATCTTCACCAAACATGGCCATATCCAGCGAAGTCTGGTAGTCTTCGATGGTGAAGAGGCCAAACGGCTGTCCGTTTTTATTTTGTCTGGTAATACTTTTAGAAACAATGCCCGCAACGGTAATATCCTGATTTTTATACCGCTCGATGTTATCGAGGGTACAGGTACAAAAATTGTTTATTTCCAGCCGAAACTGGTCCAGTGGATGACCCGAAATATAAAAGCCCAACACATCTTTTTCCAGTTTCAGCTTTTCCAGCTTGCTGTAAGGTTCACAGTCTGTAACCCTGGGTAAGGGCACCTCAAATCCTCCTGCTCCGGTAAATAGTGATTGCTGTGCGGCCTGCTCTTCCTGTTGCGCTGCCGCACCGTATCGGGTTGCGATTTCTATCAGGGTTGGTTCGCCGTTTTCAGAGAATAAATATTGTCTGCGATGCAGATCTTCAAAGCAATCGAAGGCACCAGACATGGCCAAACATTCAAACGTTTTTTTATTTACTACCCGCAGGTTAGACCGTTTGGTAAACTCAAAAATCTGCTTGTAGTTTCCATTTTTATTCCGCTCTTCAATAATAGCGTTTACGGCACTTTCGCCCGAACCTTTAATGGCGCCTAAGCCAAAACGGATCTGTCCGTCTTTGTTTACATCAAAGAAATGGCTGCTTTCATTTACATCAGGCCCAAGCACTTCGATGCCGAGGTGCTTACAATCTTCCATAAAAATGGTTACCTTATCGGTTTTATCCATATTGTGGGTAAGCACGGCAGCCATATATTCGGCCGGATAATTGGCTTTCAGGTAACCGGTTTGGTACGCCACTACCGAATAGGCGGCTGAGTGGGAACGGTTAAAACCATACTGAGCAAATTTTTCCATCACAGCGAATACCTCTTCAGCTTTTTTGCTGTCGATGTTGTGATGCTCTTTGGCGCCCTTCACAAAAATAGTCCGCTGCTTGTTCATCTCCTCTATCTTTTTCTTACCCATAGCACGGCGCAGCAAATCGGCACCACCCAGCGTGTACCCAGCCATTACCTGTGCTGTTTGCATAATCTGCTCCTGATACACCATAATACCGTAGGTGTTTTTCAGAATGGGTTCCAGCAGCGGATGCGGATATTCTACCTTTTCTTTTCCATGTTTTCGATCGATGTAGTTGGGAATGAACTGCATGGGTCCTGGTCGGTACAAAGCGTTCATGGCAATCAGATCCTCAATATCGGTGGGCTTTAGCTTTTGCATCCACTGCCGCATACCTTCCGACTCAAACTGAAAAGTACCGATGGTGTCGCCCCGCTGATAGAGCTGAAAAGTTTTTTCATCGTCGAGCGGAATATGGTCGATGTCAATATCAACATTATGATTGCGTTTGATGGTATCCAGGGCTGTTTTGATAATATTCAGGGTTTTCAAACCCAGGAAGTCCATTTTCAGCATACCGGCAGCTTCTACCACCGAACCGTCGAGTTGGGTAATAAACAGGTCTGAATCTTTATCAGTTCGTACCGGAATATATTCCATCAGGTCGTCGGGTGCGATAATAACCCCGGCTGCGTGGATGCCCGTGCCGCGCACCGATCCTACCAGCGTTTCGGCCAGGTTGATAATTTCAGACGATAAACCTTTACCTCTTTTGATTTCCTGTAGTTCAGGCACACTGTCCAGGGCCTGCTGGAAGGTGGTGCCTGGTTTTTCAGGAACCAGTTTTGAGAGCCGGTTGGCTTCTGACAGGGGCAGGTCTTTTACCCGGGCTACATCCCGAATGGCCATTTTTGGTGCCATGGTACCAAACGTGACGATCTGAGCTACCTGATTCCTGCCATATTTGTTTACTACATAATCGATTACTTTCTGCCGGCCATCGTCGTCAAAGTCAATGTCAATATCGGGCATGCTGATCCGTTCCGGATTCAGGAAACGCTCGAATAGCAGGTCGTACAGAATGGGATCAATGTTGGTAATACCAATGCAATACGCGACGGCAGACCCTGCTGCCGACCCACGGCCCGGTCCCACCGATACGCCCATTTCGCGGGCTTTGTTGATGAAGTCCTGCACAATGAGAAAATATCCGGGAAAACCCATATTCTTAACGATGTCCAACTCATACAGCAACCGCTCTTCCAGTTCCGGCGGCATGGCTTCGTACCGCTTTTTAGCCCCTTCAAAAGTCAGATGCTTTAGGTAATCGTTCTGGTCGGTAAAGCCTTCCGGAAGTTTGAAATTGGGCAGCAGAATATCTCTTTCAAGCGTAAGCGGCTCGGTTTTATCGGCAATTTCGTTGGTGTTTTCCAGTGCTTCGGGCAGATTGTGAAACAGCTGGTTCATTTCTTCCTGCGTTTTGAAATAGTACTGGTCATTGGGAAGGCCGTAACGGAAGCCCCGGCCCCGGCCAATGGGTGTAGACTGCAATTCGCCTGCTTTTACACACAGTAAAGTGTCGTGGGCGCTGGCGTCATTTTTATGGGTGTAATAGCAATTATTGGTAGCGATTACTTTTACATTGTGTTTGCGGGCGAAGCGTAATAAAATTTCATTTACCCTGTTTTCTTCTTCTAGGCCGTGGCGTTGTAGTTCCACATAAAAGTCGTCGCCAAAAACCTCTTTCCACCACACGAAAGCCTCTTCGGCCTGGTGTTCGCCAATGTTCAAAATCAGATCTGGTATCTCACCTGATAAACCACCGGTGAGGGCAATTAATCCATCGGCATATTTTTTTATTATTTCCTTGTCCACCCGCGGATAGCCAGCATAAAAACCATCGATAAAGCCCAGCGAACAAAGGCGGGATAGGTTTTTATAACCCTCCTGGTGTTTGGCCAGCAGAATCTGGTAATGGCGGATGTCCTTGCTGTCTTTGGTAAATTTTTTCTGGTTGCGGTCGGCTACCATGTACACCTCGCAGCCAATAATTACTTTAACGCCCTGCCTTTTTCCTTCCGCCACCGCTTTAAAAGCGCCATATAAGTTTCCCGTGTCGGTAATGGCCACGGCAGGCATGCCATCAGTTTTGGCTTTGGCAATAATGCTCTTGTAACTGGAAGTACTTTCCAGAATAGAAAACTGGGAATGGGTATGCAGATGAGAAAAAGGAATCACCTCCTCAATCTTTTTCTTGGTCAGTTTTTCAATGCCTCCCTGTGCGGGCTGGGGGGTTTCTTCCTTGGGTGCCCGGCTGGCTTCCAGGTCAGGTTGTTCATACACAATTTCCTCAACTCTGACCTCGTCAGTAGCAGGTTTAATTACCCGTTGGGTAATGAGGCCGAAAAAACAGCGGGCAGTGGCATCCACATCAAAGGCAGAGTTGTGGGCATCATCAAAGCCTACTCCAAACAGCTTTTTGTGCAGTTCAGAAAGGGTAGGCCATTTGTATTTGCCACCCCGGCCGCCGGGAATTTTACAGAAATCGGTAGATTCTTCTTTGGTATCAAGCTTTTTTGTTTCGATAAGCTGGTTTGGCACATTGGCCCTGATCAATTCAGCACCAGTAACCTTTATATCAAAGTCTACATTGTGGCCAATTACCAGTTTGGTTCTTTTTACATCGGTAGAAAAAGCTTCCAGCACTTCTTTCAGTGGATGCCCTTCTTTCAGGGCCCGGTCGGTAGAAATACCATGCACTTTTTCGGCGTTAAAAGGGATGGTAAAGCCTTCGGGTTTTACGATATAATCTTTCTGATCCAGCAGCTTACCACGGGCATCGTGCAATTGCCAGGAAAGTTGCACCAGGCGCGGCCAGTTGTCTAAATCGGTAATAGGAGCATTGTAATCGCGGGGTAAACCAGTAGTTTCGGTATCAAAAATCAGGTACATAGTAGTATTTTTTTCTAGTGTTTGCCTTTTATAACCTAAAAAAGGCAATTATTGAGTTTTTTATCTTTTGCTTTTCTTTGTTTTCCTATTTTTGTCAGAGGGTGTTTAAAAATTTTCTTTAAGCTTGGGATTAATACGATGAAGGATAAGAATTCTTTGGCAGTTAGCCTAATATATCCAAGCTTCTACACTGTTTGTTATTTTTTCGTGATCTTTATCCAGTCTTCTTTGGAACCGAGTCGCCGGCCAATGTGTATCGATCCTTTCCAATGTACCATTCTTCTTCCACTTGTTAAATAATAGTAGACACTACCCTAAGCAGGAAAGCTGTCGGGCAAGTTCCTCCACTGACCTCCTACCCGTATAATACCAAAAGATAGCATCTACTATATCTCGTAAATCATATTTTCTTTCGCTTCGGCGATCCGATCCTTTGCACAGGTAGATATTCTTTTATAATTTCCCATTGCGGGCGGCAGCCGCACTGTCAGTGGGTTTCTCGTATTGAGCCGCCGCGGCGCAGTTTGCGTAAACTTTAGTTTTTAGCCACCGTGCGGTGAACCTAAAGCTTAAGCACTAACCCCATCTTTTCAAAATTTAAACATGCTGTTCAATGAATATGGGTATTCTACGGAGTGGGATTGATAATCATTAAAATCTTCATTGACTAGTTTTGTTGTTTACTCATTACTAATCGTTCATATATTTGTATATCAAACAAGTTTGCCGATACGATTTGGTCGGTTGATATTACAAGTTGAAATCCTAAATCATTAATATTCATTTTACTTTTTTCCTTTAGCAGTTTTGCATACACATCGTAATATTCGGTATTAAAATTAATCTTCTGATCACTATCTCTATACCCACTCAGGACTGGTAATAGAGTGATGTAAGAAGAATTTGAAGGTTTAGGTATAGCAACTACCCAACCTACATATACCTTGGTTGTATCTAGGGTTATTGAAATAAGCTTTGCGTTTTCTGATGCGCTTTTAATTAATTTTTCAAGATCATTCCCTATTAAATTAATTGATTTTTTCAACGCATTAGTTTCTGATATAAAAATATTAGAGAGAGGAGCTAAGATTAAACTTAAAATAAATGATAATACAGCAGTTCCTGTATATGGAAATTCGTATGGAAAGTAGGGTTTAATTTGCCTTGTAAAATTTGGAAACCATAGCGAAATACTTGCTGTAATGATAAAAGAAATAGTAAGAAGAAAAATTCCGGCAAGTACAGAATTAAATAACAATTTTTGCCTATCTATTCTTTGATGTAAATACTTACAAAATTTTGATGTAATTAGAAAAAAATAGCCACCAACTAAGGGGAAAAGTAATAGGTTAAAAGGCATTTATGCTTCAATTGGCTTTTCTTCTTCTTTAATCTTCTTATATAGCTGTGATTTTTTAAGCTGTTCTAATTGTTCCTTTCCCTCTTTACTGGTAAATATATCATTTGGATCAATATAAAGCCTACCTCCTTTACTATGAAACTTTATAGGAGTTTTTACAGTTTTAAATAAATTTTTTAGACTATCTAAAATCTCCTCAATCTTATTTGAGTTATGTTTTTTAGTTATCGTATCCATTATATCAAAATGATTAAATAAAATATACTACTAACCT
>JBGTIS010000105.1:0-8230 GCA_041745535.1 Cyclobacteriaceae bacterium
ACCTGCTTTTACACAGCTTTACCTGGGTGTGACAAGCGGCTATATCAGGGAATTTAATTTTACAGCGGTAATTAAAATTAAACCCCCGATAAACATGAAACCTTCCTATATATTTCCCCTGGTAGTGCTCTTTTTATTTACAGGCTTTATCCCAAAAAGTAATGTAGAATATGAGTTCATCGAGTTCGCCGACATCACCTATAAACCTATTATAGCCGTTACCCTGAATGGTAAAAAAGCCTACTTTTTAATAGATTCTGGCTCTGACATTACCATTATCGACCACAACGTAGCTGAGAAGTATGGATTTACAGCCATTAACCGGCGAGAGGAAAAGCATACCGTATTAGGAGTAGTAGGAGAAACCTCAGAAGTGATGTCTACCAAAAATGTGAACCTGCGAATAGGATCATCCCGTGTGTTTAACCGGTACCTGGCCTTTAATTTAAAATCATTGGTAAGGGTTACCATGCGCAATACCGGATTCAGAATTAGCGGCATTATTGGTTCTGATTTAATGAAAAGGTACGGTTTTGTAATTGATTATGCCAACAAAAGAGTGGGCATACAGGTACCCTCCGGGGCGAAGGCAAAGAAGGCCGATAACACCATAGCCCTGGCCACCCCAAACTAATGCTTTACAGGAACAGCACGCAGGTTTCTCCACTGATTGCCCGAAGGATAAGGCACTGTAATTGTATATAAATTAGGAGTTAATTATGTATTATTACAGTGCTGAACCAGCTTGTAATCGGGATGTTGAAAGCTTTTACACATATAAACTACCTTATTGCCGGCATTTTCTTTCTCTTTAGTTCAATACCCCCTACCCAGGCCGATGAATGGGAGAAAATATTGAACCTGGAAGGAAAATGGAGATTTTCTATTGGCGATGCCTTAGCCTGGGCAAATCCTTCCTTTGACGATAAAAACTGGGACATCATACAGGTGCCTTCCTCCTGGGAAAACCAGGGCTTTTATGGCTACGATGGGTATGCCTGGTACCGAAAAACTTTCAAAGTGCCGGCAGGGTATCAAAAAAAAGACTTGTATTTATCGCTGGGCTATGTCGATGATGTAGACGAAGTATACATAAATGGCCAGATCATTGGCTTTTCCGGCACCTTTCCGCCCAGGTTTAAAACCGCCTTCCGGGCTTATCGCATGTACCCCATTCCTGCCGCATATTTAAATATGGAGGGCGAGAATGTGATCGCTGTACGCGTGTACGACAGTGTAATTGAAGGTGGCATTACCGAGGGAGAGATTGGCATTTATATCAACCATGCCGATGTGACCCTAAGTGTTGACCTGCGCGGCATCTGGAATTTTAAAACCGGTGATAGTCTGGATTGGCAAAGAAATAATCTGGACGATACAGACTGGAATAAAATTATGGTGCCTGCCAAATGGGAACACCAGGGTTTTTGGGAATATAATGGGTATGCCTGGTATCGAAAAACAGTGGTGCTGCCTAAAAACCTGAAAGGCGAAAAACTATTTTTGGTTTTAGGATACATTGACGATTACAATGAAGTATTTGTGAATGGCGCGTTAATTGGTAGTACCGGCATGACGGCCAATGGAAATCCAATATTGGGTGACGATGAAGCCTGGCTGAAACCGCGAATCTACTACCTTCCTGCTGATGTAATCCATTTCGGTAAAAATAATACTATCGCGGTGCGTATTTTTGATAAAATAGGAGATGGAGGTATTTATAATGGGCCTGTGGGCATTATCAGGCAATCGCAATACGAAAGCTTTCGCCGCCGTTACAACGATTAAACAAAACATGATGGAGTGGTAATCAGGTAGCCGCTTTCATGCGCTGCTTTCTTTTTCTGTAACTGTCGTTTAAAAAAGCAGGAATAAACAGGGCTAAAACACTGAGCAGTACTACTACAATTTCGGCTAGTTTAATCAATGTATTATTGAAGTTAAAAGGCAAAGCGGAAAGATGTCGCTCCAGATCCGCGGTAACAGGCATTACAATAATGGTAAGTACCACATGGAAGGCAAAAACCTGTAGAGAATGTTTGCCCAGAAATACCACAGGTTTGAATTTTGCCGTATGGGTATACATTTCCTGTAAATAGGCGATTACATAAGTGAGTGCGTAAAAGTTTAGCAAACGCAGCGGCCCCAGGTCTGTTTTATCCGTTAAAAATGAAGAATTGGCAAATTCATTATCAGTCACAAAATGCCTGACAAAGAAAAGGATACCACATATAATTAGGCAAACCACTAATATATTTTTGTTACGCATAAAAGAAGTCAGCCGGTCTTTACTTTTAAGGTACCCAATCAGCATGCCTGTAAAGAATAGCAATTGCCAGGAATACACATTAAAATAACCTAAATCAACCGGAACGAATGTGCTTAATTTTTGGGCCAGTACATCGCGAAACCCCAGGATACTGATACACCAGAGGCCAATGCTGATGCCCAATAGCAGTAAAAATTTCTCTTTGAGTAATAATTTAAGGGCAATAGGAGCAAAAAGCAGAAACATGCAGTAAATGGGAAGAATATTCAGGTGATCGGGCTGATAAAAGAAAGTGGCGCTTAAAATAACCGCTAACCATGGTCGGGTTAAAAACAAGGGATCTTCACTGGTCCAGAAAGCGCCAACATAAGGATTGGTAAAAATCAGCACTACCAGAATAATAAGCACAGCGATATGATACTGATAAATTTCAAAGGATCGGATAAGCATTCTGTGAGAAGCTTTATCGGTACCATTTTTTATTGCCATTCTGGTAAACACGATCCCTGCCACCAGCCCTGAAACAAATACAAACCCTTCGGCACCTGATACAAATCCGAACGACTGGTAGGTAAATCTCCGCAATGGACTGCTCAAATGATCAATGGTCATAATAATCAGCAACAATCCTCTTACAAAATCTATCTGTAAATATCTTTTCATCAACATTCGGAATAGTTGGCGGCGAAATACGCTGCTGTTAATGGGTGCTCAAAGTTACGGCATTCCGCTACATTTAAATTTGTTTTCCTATAATTAAAGTCCATTACCCTATTTCGGAAAATGTTTTAGTCAGAAGTTCGCGAAACTGAATAGGGGTTTGTTTTAACTTTTTATATTTGCAAATAATATTGAATCAACTAAAGCATAGGCAGTATATTTATGAGTTTGGCAACCACGAATGCGGCAAATACCGATAGAAAGAACTTTATTGAAGAACTACAGTGGCGGGGCATGATCCAGGATATCACGCCCGGTACAGAAGAACAATTGTCCAAAGAACTGACATTGGCCTATATTGGTTTTGATCCTACGGCCCCTTCTCTGCATATTGGTAATCTGGCTACCATTATGTTATTAAAACATTTCCAGTTATCAGGTCATAAACCCATTGCTTTGGTGGGCGGTGCTACCGGCATGATTGGCGACCCTTCCGGGAAATCGGCTGAAAGAAATCTGCTGGATGAGGAAACGCTTCGTAAAAATCAGACGGGAATACGCAACCAACTCAATAAATTCCTTGATTTTAATTGTGGTGAAAACTCAGCTGAAATTGTAAATAATTACGATTGGTTTGTCACCATTAGCTTTCTGGACTTTCTGCGTGATGCGGGCAAACACATTACCATCAATTATATGATCGCCAAGGAGTCGGTAAAGAAAAGAATGGAAACAGGATTATCTTTTACGGAATTTTCCTATCAGTTGCTCCAGGGGTTCGACTTTTATCATTTGTATGAAAACAAAGGCGTAAAGCTCCAAATGGGAGGCTCCGACCAGTGGGGCAACATCACCACCGGCACAGAATTTATCCGGCGAAAAGCCAATGGCGATGCTTTCGCGCTTACCACCCCCCTGATTACCAAAGCTGATGGCTCAAAATTTGGTAAGTCGGAAGGTGGGAATGTATGGCTCGATGCCGAGTTCACCTCACCGTACGAGTTTTACCAGTTCTGGCTCAATTGTGCCGATGAGGATTGTGGTAAACTGATCCGTGTGTTTACTTTAAAAAGCCGGGAAGAGATTGAACAGTTAGAGCGTGAACACGCCGAAGCACCACATCAGCGGATTTTGCAAAAAACCATGGCTGAGGAAATCACTATTCGGGTGCATTCCCGGGAGGCTTATGAAAAGGCTGTAAAAGCATCGCGGATTTTGTTTGGAAAATCCACACAGGAAGACCTTGAGGATTTGGACGAAAAAACATTACTTTCAGTATTTATAGATGTGCCACAGGTGTATATCAGTAGAACTCAATATGAAAGTCAGGCCAATGTTACCGACTTGCTTTCAGAAGGTACCAAAGGAGAGATTTTTGGTTCAAAAGGCGAAGCCCGCCGCATGATACAGGGTGGGGGCGTGAGCATTAACAAAGAAAAAATAAATAAAGCCGATGAAGCGGTTAATATTAAACTGTTGCTGGATAAATATTTTCTTGTACAGCGGGGGAAAAAGAATTATTACTTAATTAGTGTAAGTTAAAACAATTAATTATGAACAGGCTATTGTATTTTTATGTATTGCTATTTTTTACGGCTTGTCAAACCAATCCGGAATCTAAAGAGCGGATAACTTCCAATCATCAGGCTTATGCGCGGTATGGAGAGGAAATTTCAGACCAGGGCGCATTGCTGCCTGCTGCTTTTCTGGTGGAAATGGATGGAAAAACCCAGGTGAACACCAAAATTAAAGGTACCATCACCGAATGCTGCCAGGCCAAAGGTTGCTGGATGAAGGTAGACCTGGAAAATGGGGAAGAAATGATGGTGAAGTTTAAAGATTACGGTTTTTTTGTACCCATTACCTCTGCTGGTAAAACCGTAGTAATGGAAGGGAATGCTTTTGTGGATACCGTTAGCGTAGAAGACCAGCGACATTATGCCATGGATGCCGGTGAGTCGGCGGAAGCCATAGCTGCCATTACACAGCCCAGGTATGCCCTGGGCTTTGAGGCCAGTGGCGTATTAATTGAGGAGTAGTTTAAAAGGGAAGTAAAATTTTCTGATACAATAGTGGTTTAAGCTTTTTTCTGAAGTTCACCTGCTGGCCTGAGTTCGGAAATTCAATGGGAAATGAATGAATCAGGTTGAAACCGCTGGCTTTCAAAGATTTTCCAATGGCGTTAAACACTACTGTGGACACCAGCACGATGGGCGTGGAAGGTTTTGCGATTCGCAGTATCTCTTTGATCAATACCGGAAAATTATTTCTGTAAATTTTTATTCTGGCGCTTGTAGTCTTATTTACGAGTGGTTCATCCAGGGCGTTCATCAAAAAATAGCCTTCTTCCTGCATACGTTCCAAAAAATAAGTTTTCTCGGCACGAAGGCTTTTGGTGGTAGGAAAAGCTTTTACTTCCTCGGCAAACAACACCTTCATGATTTCCAGAAAAAGGCTATCGCCGCTGGAAACTTTTTCGTAATAAAAATAACGATGCTTATGCGCACTGGGTGGCGCCTCAGTAATAAATAAAAGCTTTATTTGCTGAGGCCGGTATTTCTCCCTGGCATTTTTGTAAATATTCCCAACAGCTTCTTCTACCATATTTTACTGAATGCTGAAAACCGCTCTTATTTCAAAACGAAGTTTGATCTGCTGAAAATCGATGTTTTCCGCAGGCGTGTCACCTGCATCGGCCGCCATAAATTTGGCGTTCCTTTGGTAAGCAATAGGCGGATTATAGCCATTATCAATTTCACTAATCTCAATAATGCCGCCTAGTTTTTCGCCAATACTTTCTACCAGATAGGTGGCTTTTTCCTTGGCTGCCTGCAGGGCTTTTATTTTCAGATCTTTCCGATATTTTTCAATATCGGTATGCGAATAATCATTAATGCTGGTACTTTGGATACCTTTTGGGTCAAGGTAAGCCAGCATTTGATTTAGGGAATTTAAATCAGACAATTTGAGTTTGTATTGTTTACTGGCCAAAAAATCCTTATTCTTATCCTTTTTCTGGTTCCAGTACCAGTAATTGTAACTTGCGACATTTTCAATCTGCAGGTCTTCTGATGGAATACCAGCCTTTTTTACAGCATTTTGTAATTCTTTTTCCAGTTTGTCAATGGGAACTTTTTCCTTATTATCCCCTAAATATTCTTTCAGGGTAATGCCCAAATAAATTTCATCAGGAGTGATTTCCTGTTCGGCGCTTCCTGTTACTTCAATTTTTTTAACCGGTTTTTCTGGGGTCTGGGCCATTGTATAATAAACACAAAACAATAAAATTCCTGTACTAAAGAACAATTTTTTCATTAACATATCTATAAAATTTATTAGCATCATCCACTTAACAAATATAAGCTTCTAACACAAAGACACCGAAAATGAAGAAACGGATGGAATGTTGAAATGTTGGGCAGGAAAAAAATAAAAAAAGGAAATATTAATTAATACGTCCTTTTTCTTAAAATTGAAAGTCTTTAAGCGCATGTTTAACTTTTGGAAAGAGCGGATCAATGAATAAACTTTGGGTTGACCGCTCCACGGGGGACAAAACTCAAAAGTCTATACAAACCGGGCCATAGCGGCTCAGTACGAGCAACTCACTGATCCGCGGTGGGAAGTTATCAAAGATCACCTACCAATCCAAAGGAAACGAAAATATGATCGCCGGAATTCTAAGATAAAAGCAAATTATATTGATGTAAAATTTCAAAGATTTCACAGCCTTCCAGCTACCGCCCTTCGGTTAGTGTTTTCTTTTAAGGGCAAAACTAAAGTTTTGTCCTTAAAAGAAAATTTGCTCAAGCACCCCGCCCATATTGTTTCAAGACCACATACTCAGTTCCTCGGTTAATGGTTGCGAACACACGGTTAATTAATTTAGCTTTTACCGCATTTAACACGGTCAACTTCGCTTTCCCTTGTTTGAGTTTGCGTTGGTAATAGATTTTTAATTCTGGATCATGCTGCACTGCGGCACATGCACCATTACTCAATAAAGCCTTCATTTTTTTGTTTGCCAAAGGACTTACTTTCGTTTTGCCGCGAATACTACTGCCCGAACGATATGCAAAGGGAGCTACACCGGCATAGCAAGCAAATTCTCTACCGGTGCCAAAAGATGTAAAATCTTGTGTATAAATCAAAAAGGCAATAGCTGTGGTCATACCGATTCCTACAACTGTGCTAATCAAACGATAGTGCTTTTGTAATTGCTCATCCTCTTGCAGAGTAGCTTCCATTTCCTTGTCAGTATAGCTAATTTGTTGTTCTAAAAGCTTTAGTTGTTTTTCAGATTCTTTAACAATAAAGTTATTATCCACTAAATATGAGGTGTCTTTTAAATCCTGGATAGTGTTTTTTAAACTCACTTTGGTTTTAGTTAACCTATCCCGAAAAGCCATTAGGTTTTTCAATTTTAATAGACACCCTGAGGGCAATTGTACAGGCTTCAGGATGCGGTGGTGTAGACAGGCAAACTGGGCAATGCGTTTGGCGTCAATTTGATCATTCTTGCCTCTTGTAATACCGAGAGATTTTTTCAAATGAAGAGGTGCCACCAAGGTATAGAACAACTCTTTTTCTCGCAAAAATCGGATCGCCGAAGCGACAGCACAAAGCAAGCGTGTAATGCCCAGTATGTTCCATGCAAAATAGGCTAGCTGTGATATCTGCTTTCTGTTTTTTTAGCCAAGCTAGTAATTGCTTGAATCCAGCAATGGTATTAGCAAATTGTGCATGTGTAAACTTTTCAGCACTATCAGAATAACAAAAAGCGACGTCTATGGTAGCTTTAGAGACATCAATGCCGATAAACCAAGTAAATTTCATAGCTTTGTAGTTAAACAGTTAAAGTGATAAATTAGAAACCGAATGTATTGAAGGACTAATCCCTTTAGTAAGTCTTCCTTAATATTCTAAATGGCTCTTTTTCAATACAAAAGTGGGAGGGACTAATTCGGGCGATAAGTCTGTTGTTCTTAGGCGAACCGGTAGTTCACCACTCTCACTTTCGGTTCTTCTGATAGTAGTACTTTTCAAAGTTCATCTTTGTTTTACAAATCTAAAGGGCGGCCCGGTTCCATTTGAAGAAGGTGGCTGGGCTGATCTGATGCCGACGGCATATATCTTCCACATTCTTACCTTCATCTTGTTCTGCCAAAATGGCTAAACGCTGTGATTCATTAAATTTACCCTTGTACATGACTCATTTTATTAAAAAGCGCCCGGCGCCCGGTTAAACATTATTTGATTAACCGGGCGTCGGTCGCTCTCTAATTTTAAATGGTTGCACTT